>NZ_PPQR01000133.1 GCF_002902085.1 Staphylococcus simiae | reverse complement strand
ATAACTGCTAGACGTGTATTATTTGAAATATGACAATATGGATTTATTTCTGGTGTTTTCGCCGTGAAATAGCTACGACAAGCTCTACACAAATAGCGTTGCTTACTTAACATTAAATAAGCTGGACATTCAGATACCTTAGGTATCGTAATTCTAGATACTTTTTTACCATTTTTAACGATTTGATTGTCTGTATTTTCAGTATGACAAAACGGACATTCATCAATATTATTTCTTAAAGTACCATAATAAAATTTACATAATTTCCCTTTATAATGTTTTTTAATTAATTTTTCGCTATAAATAATGTTTTGGTCTTCCATATTGAGTGTATCTGATATAAAATTTTGCATAGGCGCATTATCTCCTTAGATTATTTGTTTGATCACTTTTAATTATAGAGATAATTGCGCTTTTTTCATATTCAAAATACAAAAATCGGACTAATAGAAAATAATTAAAAATTCTCTATCAGTCCGATTTATTATAGAACC
>NZ_PPQR01000132.1 GCF_002902085.1 Staphylococcus simiae | reverse complement strand
TCAAAAAACTACAAAATACTATCTAAGGTTATACTATTTAATCACATTAGATATAATAGCTTGATAGCAATTTGTAGTTTAGTGTCTTTATTAATTTAAGTCTAATTTTTCAATGAAGTCTTTAATTTCTTTTTTCATGTTATCATCTTTTAACGCATAATGTAGAGTAGTCTTAACAAATCCAATCTTTTCTCCGACATCATGACGAGTGCCTTCAAAATCATAAGCATATACTTTACTTTGAGCATTCATACGTTCAATAGCATCTGTTAATTGAATCTCATTCCCGGCCCCTTCTTTTTGAGTAGCAAGGTATTCAAAAATATCTGGAGTTAAAACATAACGTCCCATAATTGCTAAATTAGATGGCGCCTTACCTTTTTCTGGTTTTTCAACAAATTTTTCCACTTCATATCGACGACCTTCTTTAGATAAAGGGTCAATAATGCCATAACGATATGTTTCTTCTTCAGGGACTTCTTGAACACCAATTACTGAAGTACCAGTTTCTTCATAAGTACTCATTAACTGTTTTATTGCGGGAACGTTAGATTCAACAATATCATCACCAAGTAATACAGCAAATGGTTCTTCACCGATAAATTGTTTAGCTGTATAAATTGCATGTCCTAAACCCTTTTGTTCTCTTTGTCTCACATAAAATATATTAACTAATCCTGTTGGATATTGTACTTTTTGAAGTACGTCATATTTTTCTTTTTCTTCTAAAATTATCTCTAATTCTTTTTGATTATCAAAATGATCTTCAATTGCACGTTTGTGTTTTCCAGTAACTATAATAACATCTTCAATGCCTGCTCTAGCTGCTTCTTCAACAATATATTGGATAGTAGGTTTATCAAGAATAGGTAACATTTCTTTAGGCATAGCTTTTGTTGCTGGTAAGAAACGCGTTCCAAGCCCTGCTGCAGGTATTATCGCCTTTTTTATTTTTTTCAAAATATCATTCTCCTCCCTATGTTCTCATTACAACTTTACCATTAATAGTACAACATTTGTATATAAATATGTAAAACACATTAACTAATTAATTCAAAAAAACAAATATATAGAATTACATTTTTATTCACTTTCGATTTTTCTATCAAAAATCACCAATGATATGAATCAAAATACTAAATAGCCAATTAACTTGTCGTATCATTACAACAAATCAATTGGCTTATTTAAATTCAAATGATATTAGTCGTTAACCACAAACATCACTTTGTCATATTTTTCTTTTCTATTTACTAATTTATCAAATGTTACTGGACCTTCAGATAATGGTAGATAATGTGAAATAATCGGTGTTACATTAATATCTTTGGTTTGCATATAATGTAACGTGGCATGCCATTCTTTTCCTGGAAATGGACTTGATAAGCCATTCCATGAACCATGTACACTCAGTTCATTACGTAAAATTTTCTCAAAATGTTGTCTTGTAATCTCTATATCTGCATATGGAATACCTAATAACAGTACTTCTCCACCCTTTTTGGGTAATGTTAGGATTTGACCAATGGTTACCTTGGCTCCAGATGATTCTATGGCGACATCAATTTGATTACTATAGTGTGTTTCAATAAATGTTTCTAAATCTGTTTCAAGCGAATTGATAACTTGATGTGCACCTATTTTTTTAGCAATATCTAATTTATGATCGTCAATATCGATAGCAATGATATGTGCAGCACCGAAGATACGTGCCCATTGAATGGCTAGCAATCCTATGCTACCACATCCCATAATAGCTACCGTCATACCAGGTTGTATTGCTGTTTTATAAAAACCGTGTGCTACAACAGCAGATGGCTCAACCATAGCTGCAGTTGCATAATCAACATTATCCGGTACTTTCAAGACATTTTGACTTGGTAACTTAACAAATTCAGCAAACGATCCTGGCTCATAGGAACCTATCACATATAATGATTTACAGCATGAATACTCTCCTTTTAAACAGTAATCACATTCATAACAAGGCATTGCAGGACAACCTGTAACCTTATCTCCAGGATTTAGATGTGTCACCGCTTCTCCGACCGCTTCCACTACACCTGAAAATTCATGACCAAATGTCATACCAGCGATATAGGGTCCAAGTTTTTTATAACGTGATGTATCAGAACCACAAATTCCAGTAGCTTTCACTTTAATTAGCACATCATTATCATTGACTATCGTTGGTTGTTCGCTATCTTCATATCTCAAATCTTCAACATCATATAAATTTAAAGATTTCACTTGTCAATCACCTCAATCTTGCGTTAATTCGCAACTTTTTTCTTTTTAAAGAATACTGTTGCGGCATAACCAGAAAGCACTACAGAATTACTAATCAACAAATGATCCATATAAAAATTCGTAATTTGTCTGAATGGTCCAAGCATAAACTCCAACATTGTTTCTACCATATCTATTCACCTCTACTTAATTGTCAAGTGGCTTCAGTAACGCTTTAATACCTTCACCTGATTTCAAGTGCTGATACGCGTGATCCCAGTCATCAATATAAAATTCTTTTGTCACTAATGCTTCCGCATCTACTAAGCCGTCTGACATTAGTTTTAATGACGGTTCCCAATCAGCAGGCTTTTGACTTCTACTGCCGACTACTGTTAATTCTTTTTGAATGATTTTTTCTAAATCAAATGGAATTTCAGCATCTTTAAAAATACCAATTTGGCTATAGCGTCCTTTTTTACGTAAAATATCTAAACCTTGTAATGCTGCAGGCACTGCACCTGAACATTCAACAACAACATCAGCACCATAACCATCAGTTATATCATTAACGAATGTTTTTAAATCTGTTTGTTGTAAGTTCACAATATAATCCATATTCAGCTCTTGTGCTTTTTCTAAACGAACTTTATCGTTATCTAAACCTGTCACAACGACTTTAGCACCTTCACTTTTCAACACTTGCGCCACTAACAAGCCAATAGGTCCAGGCCCCATAACTACCGCAATATCTCCAGGATTCACTGCTACCTTAGATACACCATGGTAAGCACATGCTAAAGGTTCCGTCATAGCTGCTGATTGATAGGACACATTGTCAGGTATATGGTGTAAACTTTCTTCACGTGCGATAACATAATTGGTAAATGCACCATCTACTTGCGTACCAATACCTTTTCTGTGATTACATAAGTTATAATCTTTCGTCTGACAATACTCACATTCATTACATACATAAAATGTTGTTTCTGAAGTGACACGATCTCCAACTTTGAAATCTGTCACATCGTCACCAACTTCAACAATTTCCCCTGAAAATTCATGACCTAATGTCACAGGAAAATTCACTTTATAATGTCCCTCATAAGTATGAATATCTGTGCCACAAATTCCTGCATAATGTACTTTAATTTTCACTTTGTCATCTACTGGTGTTGCTACTTCTTTATCAAGAAGTTCTAAGTTGCCATGTCCTGCTTTTGTCTTTACTAAAGCTTTCATCACATACACCTCGATATCTAATTAAATAGACTAAATATTTTAAAGATAATATAGTTAACGATGTTACCACCTTGGTCAATACTAGAGATTTCTGAAGACCCTTTTGGCATTTGAACATTTGTACCTTTAGCCATGTCTGTGAAAATTGGGGCTACGTCTGTTGCAATATATAATGAAATTGCAATCATAATCGTACCTACAATGACAGAATGAATAATGTTACCTCTAGCTGCACCAACGATAAATGCTACGACGAATGGTATAGTTGCTAAGTCACCAAACGGCAGTACTTGGTTACCTGGTAAAATAACTGCTAATAATACTGTGATCGGTACTAAAATTAATGCTGTAGAAATAACAGCAGGATGTCCTAATGCCACAGCTGCATCTAAGCCAATGTAAATTTCACGATCTCCAAAGCGTTTGTTTAACCATGTTCTTGCTGATTCTGATACAGGCATTAAACCTTCCATTAAGATCTTAACCATTCTTGGCATTAATACCATTACTGCTGCCATTGACATACCTAAGTTGATGACATCTCCAACGTTATATCCTGCTAATATACCAATACCTAAACCTAAGACAAGACCTACGAAAATGGATTCACCAAAAGCACCGAAACGTTTTTGGATGGTTTCTGGATCAGCATCTAATTTATTGATACCAGGGATTTTTTGTAATAATTTCACTAAATAAATACCTGGTGCGTATGAAATCGTACTACCAGTTGCAATTGACACACCTGGTAAATCGAAGAATTCGCTCATCATCGGCGCAGTCCAGTCTGCTACTTTTAGACAAATCACTTGGAAGATGACTGCCGCTAATAGTGCTTGCCACATACTACCAGAAATGGCATAAACCATTGCTGCCATAAATGTGTAATGCCAGAAGTTCCAAATATCTACGTTCATTGTTTTAGTTGCTTTTGTAAGTAATAAAACAACATTGACTATGATACCTAAAGGAATAATAAAGGCTGCGACAGATGATGCCCAGGCGATTGATGACGTTGCTGGCCAACCTACATCAATAACATTTAAGCTTACCCCTAAATTTTTAACCATTGCTTGTGCTGCTGGACCTAAGTTTTTAACTAATAAATCAATAACTAAGAAGATACCAACAAAGGCAACACCGATAGTTAAACCTGATCTAAATGCCGCACCTACTTTTTGTCTAAAGAAGATACCTAGTAAGAAAATAACTACTGGCAAAATAACCGTTGCACCTAAATCTAAAAATCCCCTAATAAAATCAGTGAAGTATGTCATGTGTTAAAACATCCCTATTCTGAGAAATGAATATATGTTCTTTCAATTATTTTTATATGCAAATTTCATATAAATATCGTTATGCGTTGAACATTGACTATGTCGTCTTAGAAACTCATTTATTTTTGTAATTCTTCTAAGATTTGCTTTTTAGTGTCTTCAATACCAATACCAGTTAAGAAGTTACGTGCATTTATGACTGGGAATGGATATTCTTTTTTAGTCATCGCAGTTGTTACTAGTAAATCTGCTGTTTGTTCATAAGGACCTACTTCGGTAATTTTGATTTGTTTAATGTCTACTTTAATATTATGCTCTTTGGCCATTTCCTCTATTGCGTTATTCACTACTGTTGATGTTGCGATACCTGCTCCACATGCTACTAATACTTGTTTCATTTTAAATTCCTCCATTTAGTTAATTGTTTTATTATGTCTCTTACTTATGTGCTAAATACTGATTAATTAATGCTGCTAATTCTGTCGTGTCTGTTGCACGAAGAATGCTTTCTAGTTTGTCGTCACTCTGGAAAATTTGCATCAATTGCTGTAATAGTGATAATTGATCGTCCACTTTATCCATCGCTAACATAAAGACAATTTTGACATTTGTTTGTTGATCAAGTGTGCCCATCTCCACAAATGGCACTTCATCTTCCAAAATGGCTACACCGATTGTTCTTTCATTAATATGTTCAACATCTGTATGTGGAATGGCTACAGAACATCGTTGCGTTGGTAAAGCTGTTGCAAATTCATGTTCTCTATCAATCACTGCTTGCTTAAATGTTTCTTTGACATAACCATTGCGATGAAGTAAATCAGACATTTGCGATAATACGTCTTCTTTGTCTGATGCTGTTAAGCTCAGCAAAATATTTTCCTCTTGAATTAATGATTGTGACATCAAGACTCCCTCATTTCTTTATTAGAAAATTCCTTTAAAATAGTATTAATTTCAGAATTTTTACGACTGCGAATAACTCTGTCAACTGCCTTATTATCTTGAGCTAAATCTCTTAGCTGTAACAGTGCTCTTAAATGTGCAACTTTATCAACAGCAGCTATCGGTACAATGATATGAATAGCTGTGCCATCAGACATCTCCACTGGTTCTTGTAAAATCAACATACTCATTGCCGTTTTATGTACATTCGTTTCAGAGTAGGCATGAGGTATAGCAATATTTTGCATAATCACCATATATGAATCATCAAATGCGTGTTGCATTTCTGTTATATAGTCTTGATTAATAAAATGATTGCTGACTAATGATTCACTCGCTTTAGTAATGGCATCATTGATATCACGAACTTTATATTCTTTTCTAATATGTCTGGCTGGTATCAAATCTGCTAAATCTAATTCACGATTATGCGTTAACATTGAACTATTTATCGTGGTTAAAGAATTAAAATTAACGATAAAATCTTCCAACCCTTCGCGTAGTTCACTAATGTCATTAACTGTTGTTGTACGTTCAATAAGTGCCATTAATTTATTGATTTCACTATCAATATCAGCAGATTCTTTGTTAATAAATTTCATCACTTCTTTGCGTAATTTACGTTGTTCCACATCTGATAGTGACGCCTTAGTAATAAATAACTTTTTATGTGTTAAGACGAACATAGGTGAAAATACAATGTCATAATCGAGCGCATAATCTTCAAATTCTCTTAATGAAATAGCGTCCAAAAAGATCATCTCAGGGAATAAATTACGAAGTTCGTACAACATCATTTGTGATACCGATGTACCTTGTGTACAAACAATAATCGCTTTAATCTTCCCTTCAAAATTTTCATCTTGGCGTCTCAAACTGCCACCAAATAGCATCGTTAGATAGGATAATTCATTATCAGGTAATGCTTTACCTAAATATTCAGTTAATGGCATACTTGCTTGTTTCACCATATGAAATAGCTCTTGATAGTTACCTTGAAGTGGATCAACTAACTCATCACGATCAGTTAAATTATATTTAATACGATAAAATGCGGGTGTTAAATGTAATAACATCTGATGTGTCAACTTGGCTTTATCTTCTATATTAATGAAAGTAATTTGCTCAAAGTAATGAATCATTTGTTTAATTGCCGCTTCTAATTCAGGTAAGCTATGCGTATCATTTAAATCAACCCATTGTACACTTGTAGATAATAGATGTAACGTAAGATACAATTTTTCTGCTTCTGGAATATCTGTAAAATGCTGTGTAATAATCTCAGTCGCTTGATATTCTTTAGTATCTTTTAAATATTGATAGTTTATGTTCAAAGGATTAACAATCAAACCATCATGAATGCGTCGTTTAATTACACTTAAGACATAGGGTAATGCGCTCAGTGATTTATCAATAAAGCGACTTTTCAAAAATTGCTCGACATCTTTCAACCTCTTTTTTTGAACATCTATATCTTCAAAGGTTAAATTTAATGCTTTCAACATCTCACTCTTAGTAAGTTCATAATCATCACGTTGATTGATTAATTTAAAAAGAAAACGACGGATTTCAATTTCATCACCAATCATTTCGTAACCATTTTTCCTAGAATATTTAAGTTCTAGACCTTGATCTTGTATGTATTGGCGAATGTAATTAATATCATGAATAATCGTGTTCTTACTCACTTGTAAATCAATAGCAAAATGATTTAAAGATGATGCATTCTCCTTACTAAAAAGCATTAACATTAAATAATAACGTCGCTCAGCGATACTAAATATTTGATTTACCGGATCCGTTAAATCTTGCGTATCGTGATCATGTTTAAATAATTTAATCACTTCTGAACTCACAATGAAGTTACCTTGACTCGTTCGTTCTAATTTAGGATAACCTTCGTTTTCTAACCAAATATTAATCTTTTGAATTCGATAACCGAGTTGTCTTCTAGATAATGCAAAAATAGTTTCAAGCTCTTTACCTTGAATGGTTGGATTCAATGCAATTTCTTTAAGTATTTGTTGATTGTCCACATCCATATATGATCCTCCCTTGAGCACCTAAGCCTAATTTATCATCATACATCACACCGATGTACATACTTTGAACACATATTCACGTGAAGACGATGTACATCATTGTGATTTACTAACTTTTTCATTATAATGCGTAGTTATTCTTTCTAAATTTTAAAGTTATTAATTATGACAAAATGGATAACAATAATAGCTATCAGCAAAAATATATTGCTATAGCCTGCGAAAGAGGTTAATATCGTTAAGATATTATTAACTTTTAAAAGTAGGTGAGGTAATGCAAAGCCATAAGATTAAGACTGCTACAAGTAGGCAATCTTATATTCAAACATCATTGATATTGATGCTATTGTTTGCATCTTGGGGTATATGGTGGTCATTTTTTCAAATTTGGTTAACTTCTGAAGATCAAGGTTTGGGGTTGAATGGTAGTAACGTAGGTTTAATCTTTACAACTAATTCATTTGTCACATTGATTTTCGTCTTCATTTATGGCGTCATTCAAGATAAATTGCAGTTAAAGCGTGGACTATTAATTGTCTGTTCATGCCTATCTACGTTAGTAGCGCCCTTTTTTATTTGGGTCTTTGTTCCTTTGATTCTACATACATTTTGGCTCGGTATCGTTGCTGGTTCTATATTCATATCAAGTGGATTTTTAGCAGCTATAGGTTTATTTGAAGCTGTTAGTGAAAAAATGAGTCGCACTTACCACTTCAATTATGGTCAAGCTCGTGCTTGGGGTACATTTGGCTACGCTATCGTAGCACTCATCGCTGGTTTTACTTTTAATATTAATCCTTACTTAAATTTCTGGTTAGGTTCTGTCCTTGGTCTAGTACTCTTACTTGTTCTTTCGTTATGGAAAACCGAACCACAAACAAGTGATGATTCGGGGAATAATGCAGGCTATGTGGAACCGGTTCCGTCTATAACATCGATGCTTTCCTTATTAAAAGTTAAAGACATTTGGAAAATTATTATTTTCACTATGTTTTCTTGGTCGTTTTATACCATTTTTGAACAACAAATGTTTCCTGAATTTTATACTGACTTATTTTCATCTGTTAGTTTAGGTCATAAAGCATACGGCACAATAAATTCAATTCAAGTATTTTTCGAAGCTATAATGATGGGTGTTGTTCCTTAATCATGCACAAAATTGGAATCAAAAGAACGATATTGATTGGTGTATCAATTATGTTTATACGTATTGGGGTATCTAGTATCATTTCAAGTCCATACAGTGCTTCAGTGATTAAAATGTTTCAAGCTTTAGAAATACCATTTTTTGTCTTACCACTGTTCCGTTATATTACATTACATTTTGATACAAAATTATCTGCAGTTATTTACATGGTTGCATACAACGTCTCTGCACAAGTTGGTCAAGTTATATTATCTAGCCCACTAGGTATCTTAAGAGACCATCTTGGCTATCAACCAACATTTTTCGTTATTGCCATTATCATTTGTAGCGCAGGCATTTTTGGTTACTTCACATTAAGAAAAGACGATGACTACGTTTATGGGGATGCCTTTAATAAATCTAAGTCAGAGTAGTATTGTTTTGGAGAATACATTAGATAGAATTTTCTAAAAGTCGTGTCGTAAATTCCATCTTGCATATTAAATGAAACGATTAAAATCACATACTTGTATTAATGAGAATCTAGTGCATTTTATAAGGTTCGCTATTTTAGATTATGAAATTCCTTTATTCAATACCTATTTCTGTTGCGACAACGTCTTTATCATTATTTTATTTAGAATATGTCATTTTGTGTCAACCGGTTGACATACAATTAACATAACGTTATTCTATTTGAAAGAAAACGTTTTCAAAACAAAAAGGGGTGTTCTTATGAAACACAGTAAAATCGTTGATACATTAAGCAATAAGTCTTATTTACAAAGTTCTTTAATGTTCATGCTGTTCTTTGCATCATGGAGTGTTTGGTGGTCATTTTTCCAAATTTGGTTAACTTCTAGTGATCATGGTTTAGGTTTAAATGGTAATCAAGTTGGTACAATATATGCTGCCAATTCTTTTGCTACACTAATATTGATGTTTATATATGGTGTTATACAAGATAAATTAAAGTTGAAACGTTCGCTATTAATATTTTGTGCAGCATTTTCTACTTTAGTTGGCCCGTTCTTCATTTGGCTATATATACCTTTAATTCAAAATACATATTGGTTAGGTGTCATCGTTGGGGCAATTTTCCTATCATGTGGCTTTTTAGCAGCTGTTGGTGTATATGAGGCAGTTGGTGAAAGATTTAGTCGTTTTTTCAATTTTAATTATGGACAAGCTCGTGCTTGGGGGTCATTTGGTTACGCTGTGATGGCACTTGTAGCTGGTTTTACTTTTGTTATTAATCCATTTTTAAATTTTTGGTTAGGTTCTTTCTTAGGCTTATTATTACTACTAACTTTAATTTTCTGGAAACCCGAAAAAGATATTACACCAGTTAAAGAACATCAAGATATAGATGAAGAAGCCGTTCCATCATTAAAAAATATGGCTTCACTACTTAAAATGAAAGATTTATGGAAAATTATTATCTTCATTATGTTTTCTTGGTCTTTCTATACTATCTTTGACCAACAAATGTTCCCTGAGTTTTATACTCAATTGTTCTCATCACCTAGTGTAGGTCAGCAAACATATGGAACATTAAATTCAGTACAAGTATTTTTAGAAGCAATTATGATGGGTATCGTTCCAATTATTATGTCTAAAATCGGCGTTAGAAATACATTGATGTTAGGTGTAACAGTTATGTTTTTAAGAATCGGCTTATGTGGTATCGCACAAGGTCCTGTCAGTGTATCTTTCATTAAAATGTTTCACGCTTTGGAAGTACCTTTGTTTATTTTACCTATTTTCCGTTATATTACATTACATTTTGATACAAAAATGTCAGCAACCATATACATGGTTGGCTATAATGTTTCAGCACAAATTGGCCAAGTATTTTTATCAAGTCCACTTGGTACATTAAGAGACCATATCGGTTACCAACCAACATTCTTCGTCATCTCATTTATTGTTTTATGTGCTGGAATATTCGCATTTTTCACTTTGAGAAAAGATAATGATTTTGTACATGGAGACCCATTTATTAGACACTAATTAACTTATAGAAAGGTTGTTTTTTATGACTCAATTACCAGCAAAAGTGACCAATCAACGCTATCGCTTAGGTTATCACATCATGCCTAAATCAGGATGGATAAATGATCCCAATGGTTTCTCTTATTACGATGGCTATTACCACATTTTTTATCAACATTACCCTTATGCACCTGAATGGGGACCAATGCATTGGGGTCATGCACGAAGCAAAGATTTAGTTCATTGGGAAACACTGCCCATTGCACTTACTCCCGGTGATATGGAAGATAAAAACGGTTGTTTCTCTGGAACGGCTATTGTTAAAGATGATCAATTATATCTTTTCTATACTGGTCATCATTATTATGAAGATAACGATCCAGATCATTTTTGGCAAAATCAAAATTTAGCTTACAGTAAAGATGGCATTCATTTTACGAAGTATCAAAATAATCCAGTCATTGCTGAACCACCTAGTGATAATACACATCATTTTCGTGATCCAAAGGTTTGGCAACATAACAATCAATATTACATGATTGTTGGTAGCCAAAATGACAATGACTTAGGTAGGATTATTCTTTACCGCTCTGATGATTTACTGAATTGGGAATACTTAGGTCCTGTGGCACAATCAAATGGGCTACTTTCTGAAGGCTATATGTGGGAATGCCCTGACTTTTTTGAATTAGATAACCAATTCGTCTTTTTATTATCACCTCAAGGTATGGAATCAGAAGAAGAACAGTACTTAAATCTATTTCAAAATGGATATATGGTAGGTCAATTTGATTATGAATCCTTCCAATTTAATCACACTCAATTTACCGAATTAGATCATGGTCATGATTTCTATGCACCTCAAACTATGCTAAGTCCTGATGGTAGAAGAATTGTAATTGCCTGGATGGCTATGTGGGAAAGCAACATGCCAGAACAACAAGATGGCTGGTCTGGCGCATTGACACTACCAAGAGAGCTAAAATTAATTGGGCAAAAACTTTATATGCAACCAATTGATGAATTAACACAATTACGTTTAGATGACGGTGTTCATCAACAAATCAACTTATCCAATAAACAATTATTATCACAAGATACGTCTTTTGTTGAATTAAATATTGAAACTGTAGCCGAAGATTTCACAATTGCATTAAACAATTCAGAACATGATTTAATTACTATTCAATATAGTCATAACAATAATAAATTTAAATTATACCGTCATGATTTGGAAGATTATAGATATGCGACAATCGATCCTTGTTCAGATATCAAGTTGCATATCTTTATTGATAAAAGTTCATTAGAATTATTCATTAATAATGGAGAAGCTGTTTTTACAGAACGTTACTATAGTGAGTGTGCACCTGAAGTATGGATGTCTTCACCTCATAACATTGTAGCTCATGTTGATAAATATCATTTAACATCTAGTGCAGTAGACTACGAATAAATATATGAGCGTGTACAATAAATATCTTTTTCTATTTAATATCATATGATTAGCAGTCACTGATTGGATTAAAAATTGTTGATAATCCAACATTTTTAATCCTAATCAGACTTAACCGAGTGGTTGGGACCCATCATCATAAATCCAGGTATGGATTTTTACATGAATGTACAAGATGGGATCTATGAGCCTGGGACAAAATGTATTTCACACTTAAATTTAAGCATTTGGCAGTAACTGTCTGGTTTTCAAAACGTTGATAAATCACCATTTTGAAAACCTAGTCAGTCTTGCCGGGGTGGGACTACGAAATAAATTTTATATAAAATTTATTTCTGTCCCACTCCCTGTCCCACTTTTTTTCTTTGTAATTCTAGATTTTAGTGTCTAAAAAGGCTATGATAAAGTTTAAATATGCTATATCGGAGAGACTATGAATGAAACCAAAATTAGAGGATGTTGCAAATTTAGCAAATGTTTCTAAAACAACTGTATCTCGCGTTTTAAATAATCGTGGTTACTTAAGTCAACAAACGAAAGACAAAGTAGAAAATGCCATGAAACAGCTTAATTATCAACCTAATTCAGCTGCTCGTCAGCTTTACAACCAAAAAACGAACATCATTGGTTTACTATTTCCTACAGTTTCTAACCCCTTTTTCGGAGAATTAATCCATCAATTAGAGACTAAATTATTCGAACAAGGGTATTATGTGATTGTGGGTAATTCTATCAATAACCCAGATAAAGAGGCACATTACATGAATCAACTATTGTCTAATCAAGTAGATGGGTTAATTGTTGGCACGCATAATATTGGTATTGAAGAATATAATCATCTCGATCTTCCAATCGTTGCTATTGATAGAATAATGAATAGTGATATACCGACAGTCCGTTCTGATAACTATAATGGTGGCGTTCAAATTACTCAACGTTTGATAAATAGTGGTATCAAGAAAATTATACATACTAACGGACCAGTCACTATTAATACACCAGCTAATTTAAGACAGCAAGCCTATGAAGACGTGATGTCATCTCATCAACTGACACCAATTACCTATACCATTGACTTTAGTCTAGATTTTGATAGTAAATTACAGTTGTTCAAAAATATTTTCAAAGAGCATCCCGATGTTGAAGGTATCTTTGCTTCTAATGATACAGATGCTATTCAAATATATAATTTGGCACTCGACTTAGGCTATAAAGTTCCAGAAACTTTGAAAATCATCGGGTATGATGGCACAGCAATGATACAATCATTAATGCCTAATTTAACAACTGTTATCCAACCTATCGATGATATTACTACTACAGCCATCCAATTATTAGAACAACGTATGAATAATGAACAGACCAATACCGAGTATGTGTTACCAATTTCTATACACCAAGGTACTACCGGCTAAAATCAATCTAAAAACCCCAAAAAAGCTAGCAAGGGATTAATATAATCCTTCTGCTAGCTTTGTGTTTAGGTTCTCTAAATTTTGGGACTGATAAACAAAAATTGATTAATTTAAAATACGAATATTTTAAAGTCGAGACTCCTGAAGTAGGGACCCAGCAAAGAAAAATTCTGTCACCAGAATTTTCACTATAACGTGCAAGCTGGGTTTCGAGACTTTATAAAATAATGATGTATCAGTCCAATTTGAAAGAGAACCTTTATTGATACGTTTAAGTTATTATATACCTTTATAATATATAGGCTTCATCTATATTACTTAACTTTTTAATCATACTTTGGCTTTGTTCATCTAAGTTGATAACATAGACTGTATTGTCTTGAAGTTTTAATTTATCCACTAAAGTATCCACTGCATTAACTGCTGAATCATCCCACAGTTTTGCTTGTTGAAAATCAAGTGTAATTGTGCGATCTTGTTCATGTAAATCGATTTGATTCATTATTGATTCAACTGATGCAAAGAATACTGGACCTCTCAAGTAATAATATATATTCAAATCTTCTACATGCTTTTCCACTGTTATATGTGAAATTTTCGTAGCAAAGAATAAAGCACTTAAAATAACACCAATCACTACACCTATTGCTAAATTATGTGTTGCAAGCACGATGATAACAGTCAATAACATCACTATAGCATCTGTCTTAGGTGCTTTAACTAAATATTTAAATGACTGCCAATCAAATGTCCCTACTGATACCATCACCATAATACTGGCTAAGATAGGCATAGGAATTTGAACGACAAAGTTTCCTAACACAATTATCATAAACATCAAGACTGCCCCTGCTGTCAATGTCGATAATCTTGTAGTAGCACCAGAGCGCACATTAATCATAGATTGGCCAATCATAGCACACCCACCCATAGCGCCAAACATACCAGAGAAAATATTAGCAATACCTTGACCACGTGATTCTCTATTTTTATTACTTGATGTATCTGTAACGGTATCTATTAATTTTGAAGTTAATAAACTTTCAACTAATCCGACTATAGCCATTGACGCAGAATAAGGTAAAATAATTTTTAATGTGTCCAGATTAAAAGGTACATTAGGAATAACTAATTGTGGTAAGGTACGTTTAATATCACCTAAATCGCCTACAGTATGAACATTAGAACCTGTTGTCATAGATACAATGGTCAATATGATAATTGCGATTAATGGTGCTGGAACCGCTGTAAAATAACGTGGTAATACATAAATAATAAGTAAGGTTACGATGACATATATATAGGTATCTATCGAAATACCAAAAATATGTTCAATTTGTGCCATAAATATCATAATTGCTAAGGCATTAACAAAACCAATCATGACAGAGTTCGGGATAAATTTAATAAGTTGGCCCACTTTAAATATTCCTAATATTAATTGGATAATCCCCATTAAAATCGTAGCAGCAATTAAATAATCTAAACCATAATCTTTGACTAACGGTGTCACAATTAACGCTACGGCACCTGTTGCTGCTGATATCATAGCTGGTCTGCCACCTACAAAGGCGCTGACGACTGCAATAATGAAAGAAGCATATAAACCAATCATCGGATCTACACCTGCAATGATAGAAAAGGCAATGGCTTCTGGTATTAATGCCAGGGCAACGACGATACCTGCTAATATATTGGTCTTAGGGTCTTTAAACCATTCATTTTTTAGTTTGTTGTTCATATTTGCTCCTTTCAAATTGTTATATTTATATGCACATTCATATAAATAACTCATTTTCTCTTATAATCAAAACAAACCTATTCTATCAGGATTCACGATGACTATCTATAGTTAATGTCATTTAAAAAGCAATTCATTAAATCCATCGTCATATATAGACAATCATCTTGCCAACATCAATCCCATAGTTTCAGATTTTACAAACAGTACAACAGCTCGAAACATTACTCGTTTCAAGCTGTCGTCTAGTCATTATTTTATTATGTTATTGTTTATCGTAAGTCTGTAACGTTGCTTCCATAATATTCCATACTTGCTCCACATCAACTTCAGTTGCAAAATAAGCATTCGCATCTTTACCAGTAACACGATTTAAATCTACTGACATTGTGCCATAAGTTAAGTCGCTTTGATGTTCTATATCGATATTCACATGTTGCATTGTAAATACTTCTGGATGCAATAAATATAAAATTGTACATGCATCATGAATGGGTCCACCGTCCATATCAAAATGTTTTTTATAAGTTGATTTGAAAAAGCGTAATAATTCTACTACAAATTGTGCAACATCGTTATCTATATGACTAAAACGCTCAATCACTTGATCAGTTGCTAAAACTTGGTGTGTGACGTCCAAGCCAAAGACATTAATACGTATACCACTATCAAAAACGCGTTTAGCAGCTTCTGCATCTACCCATATATTAAATTCTGCTGTAGGCGTCCAATTGCCGAACGTGCCACCACCCATTAAAGTAATCGAAGCTATATTATCTGCAATGTCAGGTCGACGAATTAACGCTGTAGCAACATTCGTTAAAGGTCCTGTCGCAACGATAGTCACTGGCTCTGGACTAGTTGTAACATGGTTAATAATAACGTCGGCAGCCGCTTGCTTAAGTGGTTCTTTAGCTGGTTTATCTGGAAGTGTTGGACCATCTAAGCCACTGTCACCATGTATTTCAGCTGCAAATGCCGCTTCTTTAATCAACGGTCGATTTGCCCCAACTGCTACATCAATATCATCACGTCCCATTATATCTAGCACGTTCAACGCGTTAGTAGTATTTTTCTCTACTGCTTGGTTTCCCGCAACCGTGGTTACTGCTAATATCTCTAAAGTACTATTTGCCGCTCCAGCTAAAATTAAGGCTATAGCATCATCATGTCCTGGATCACAATCCATAATTATCTTTGTCGACATTACTACAACACACCTTTCCTAAATATTATAAAATTCTATAGTTCATCATAACCTTATCATTGATGTCTTCTTTAATATTTATTGTAAACGTTATTATAATGATACGCATTGTCATTTTCTCTAAAACAAATTCAAAATTTGTAACTTCGTCTAAAAACTACTATATCAATTTAAGTTTTTAGCCATTCATTTTTGACATAAAAATGAGACTATTTGAAATATATCAATGTATCAAATAGTCTCTCATTATGGGGTATGGTATATATTAAGTCTTGGTAGATGACAACTTTCTAATTATTTTAGTTCGTCAGCTTTTGACATAATATCTTTAAGTGTGTGTGCAGAGTGCGCAAATTGTGTGCGTTCTTCTTCATTTAATGGTGTTTCTACAACATTACGAATGCCACCTCTATTGATAACAGCAGGTACGCCAATATATAAATCTTCTTGACCATACTCTCCTTCCAATAAAGCAGAAATTGTTAATACAGCATCTTCATTTCTAAAAATAGCTTCCGTAATTCTAGTTAAGCCCATAGCTACACCATAATATGTGGCACCTTTAGCTTTGATAATATCATAAGCCGCATCTCTAGTTTGAACAAAGATTTGTTCGACTTTTTCTTTTTCTTGTGGACGTTTTTCTAAAATTTCTTTTAGTGGTTGTCCTGCAATATTAGCATGTGACCATACTGCTAATTCAGTATCTCCATGTTCACCAATAATTTGTGCGTGAACACTACTTGGTGCCACATCAAATTCTTCACTTAATAATAATCTGAAACGTGCAGAATCTAAAATTGTTCCTGAACCAATAACACGTTCTTTAGGTAATCCAGAGAATTTCCATGTTGCATAAGAAAGAATATCAACCGGATTTGTAGCTACTAAAAAGATACCATCAAATTGAGATGCCATCACTTCATCTACAATAGATTTAAATATTTTCAAGTTTTTACTTACTAGGTCTAAGCGTGTTTCTCCTGGTTTTTGAGCAGCTCCTGCACAAATAACTACTAAATCTGCATCATGGCAATCACTATACTCACCAGCTTTAACACGAACAGTTGTTGGAGAATAAGGTGTTGCATGTTTTAAATCCATTACATCACCTTTTACTTTTTCAGTATCTAAGTCAATGATCACTAATTCATCAACGATACTTTGGTTAACAAGTGAAAATGCATAACTAGAGCCAACTGCGCCATTTCCGATAAGTACTACTTTATTTCCTTTAAATTGATTCATTTTTTTAAACTCCCTTTAATATTGTTGTCTAAACCCTTGATGGTTTACTATGTCATTTCGTTTAAGGTGTCTTTAACACCTCTAACTTTAACTTATTCTTTCATATTAATAATTAAATAAAAGTTTGTGATTTATTTCACATATAGAATGTAACACGCATATAAATAACGGTCAATTATTAATTGTGATTTATTTCATATTTTTATAATAACTTTACACTTTCTGTAGTTCGTATACATAATTAATTTCAAAAATAAAAGAGATATGACCTTTGTCTGATCATATCTCTTATTGATAGTTTGATTGTTGATGTCTTCATCTTATTAAAAGCGTTTACAAATAATGAATGACTTAACCAAATTATCATTTACTATTTAACATTATTATAGCTCTCTGACACAAGACTTTTTAAAACTATAGTAAAACATCCTATTTTTAATATACATTTAGTTAATTGTATACAATTTTTGCTAAAAAGTAAGGAAATAACAAAAAATGTCATATAATTATCAAACTTTTAGAAATAATTATATTTTTTCGTTTCAAACAATTGAATATGACAATTTTTAGTAGAATAATTGAATTAAACAGATTAAAGGAGGAGTATCATGCTTACAGAACAAGAAAAAGATATTATTAAACAAACGGTGCCATTATTAAAAGATAAAGGAACAGAAATTACATCTATTTTCTATCCTAAAATGTTTAAGGCACATCCTGAACTTTTAAATATGTTCAACCAAACTAACCAAAAGAAAGGAATGCAATCTTCTGCCTTAGCACAAGCAGTAATGGCTGCAGCAGTTAATATTGATAATTTATCAGTTATTAAACCTGTTATTATGCCTGTTGCGCATAAACACTGTGCCTTACAAGTTTATGAAGAGCATTATCCAATCGTGGGGGAAAATTTATTAAAAGCTATCCAAGACGTCACTGGTCTAGAAGAAGACGATCCAGTTATCCAAACTTGGGCTAAAGCTTACGGTGAAATTGCTGACGTCTTTATTCAAATTGAAAAAGAAATCTATGATCAAATGCTATGGATTGGTTTCAAACCTTTCAAAGTTACAAAAATCAAACAAGAATCTGAAGATATTAAATCATTTACAGTTGAATCAGAAGACTATGACTTAAGTCAATTTGAAGCTGGTCAATATATTACTGTAGACGTTTCAAGTGATAAACTTCCATATAGAGCTAAACGTCACTATTCAATCGTTTCAGGCGATAAAAATCACTTAACTTTTGGTGTTAAACGTGATGTGACAACTGAACACGAAGGTGAAGTTTCAACTATTTTACATGATGAAGTTAAAGAAGGAGATATGATTAACTTAGCTGCTCCAGTTGGTGGATTCGTCTTAGAAAACACTGACAAACCACAATTATTCTTAGGATCAGGTATTGGTGTTACACCATTAGTTGCTATGTTTGATGCAGCTACTGCTAAAGGTGCTGATACTCAAATGGTTCAAGTTGCAGCTGATAGCAATCATCTACCATTTAAAGATGAGTTTAACCAAATTGCTAGTCAAAATGACAATGCCAAACTATATACGCACTTAAAAGATGATAGTGGTTACTTAGATGCTGAAGGTATTAAACCATTCTTAGAAAATAACCCTGAAATTTATATTTGTGGCGGTACAAAATTCTTACAATCTATGATTGAAGCACTTAAATCACTTGATTATGATATGAACCATGTTCATTTCGAAACATTCGTACCAAGATTAAGTGTTGAAGTATAATAATTTTAAAAAGAGGTTGGGATGATTTATGAAAGTTAATACACGTTACGTGCAAGTATTTGTACTTTATTTAATTAGTGTTATCACTTCAAATATTGTTACAAATAGCAATAGTTTAATTAAAACACTTGTTCAAACACTTACAGGTTTCACTGTATTTTCAATTGGACTAAGATATTTAACAAAACGCAAACAAAAGAAAGCGTAAGTGAAGACTAAGAGGAGAAGGCGTCGTTGAATGCCCTCTCCTCTTTTTCATATTCAAAATTCAAGAAATCGAACTAATAGAAAATAAATTTCAATTTTTTATCAGTACAATTTATTATAGAGCCATTTATTACTCAGTCATCATGGTTTGATTAAGATATATTCCATGTTGTGGTGTTTCAAATAATTGTAGTTGATACATCTGATTACCTTGTGGTAAATGTTTGTTAAATTCATTCCACAGCCATTGTGCTATATTTTCAGCAGTTGTATTAAATGAAGGCAACGTGTCATTCAGTCGTTGGTGATGTACTTTAGGTTTGATAAATGTTTCATAAATATGATCCATATCATTAAAATCCATAGCCATACCAAAATCATTTATCGGTGATAATACATCTACTTCTAATTCATATAAATGTTGCTGCAAATCTTTAAATTGCGTTGTTGAAAAATATATTCTATTATCACAAATAAATTTGTAACGTTGCTTTAATACAACTTCTCCACCTTTGTATTGAAAATGTTGTGGTGCTGTCAGATGATCGAATTGAGTCATATTATTATCCACCTTTTTAACTTTATAAGTATATTCTATACCTCTTTTATGTTTTTAGTTATTATTTTAGGTAATCTTAATATTAAGACATCTATTAAATTTAGAAAGGAAGATAGCAATGACTGTTGATATTGAACGCATTTATGACCATAAGCAAGAACAAGGTGTAGTACGTGTATTGGTAGATAGAGTTTGGCCACGAGGTATTTCTAAAGAAAAGGCACAGTTAGACCATTGGTTAAAAGATGTAGGCCCTACAACTGAGTTACGTAAATGGTTTAATCATGATCCCCAACGTTTTCAAGCATTCAAGGAAAAGTATGAGCAAGAGTTACATCAAAATGACGATCAGAAGGCTGCTTTTAAAGAGCTTCAAGATATTGTTAACAATAATGAACATGTGTTATTACTATACGCAGCAAAAGATGAACAATACAATCAAGCCGTTGTGCTACAACAACTATTAACAGAGTAAATGAATGAACATTAATCATAGTGCAACCATACACTGTTGCAATTGACTGTTGAAAGATGACTATTTCTTAACGTGTCCTGCGACATAGCCATAGTGTATGATAGAGATTCAAATGACTATGGTGAGTAGCATGATTCAACTCAACTTGTCACGATTCAACACGATTTACAAACTATTTTCACAAAATAATTCAGATTAGTTTATGATGTAAATAATAATAAATTTATGGAGTTGATAACATGAGAATAAATGTTTTGCAACATACACCAAATGAAGGTATAGGGTTTATTCGTGATTGGGCTAAGGACAACGGACATGATATTTATATTTATCATCCTTATTTTTATAACGGCATTTTACCAAGTGCTCAAGATACGGATCTGCTTATCATTCTAGGTGGTCCAATGAGTCCGAATGATTCATATGATTGGATTGTTGAAGAAAGAGAGTTAATCAGAACTTTATTAACAGAGAACAAACCTATATTTGGTGCTTGTTTTGGTGCGCAACAAATAACGAAAGCACTAGGTTATACTGTAACTAAATCCCCCGTTAAAGAAGTAGGATGGGATACAGTCTATCTTAAAACAGATACTATTCCAGATATACCACAACAATTGACAGCGTTACATTGGCATGAAGACATGTTCCAAATTCCTAACAATGCAAAATTGTTATTTTCAAGTGACCATTTAACTAATCAAGGTTTCCTATTAAATGATAACGTGATTGGCTTGCAATTCCATTTTGAACCAGGACCTTTTGAAGTTAAAGAAATTGTGACGAATGATTTCTCTTATGTCGTTGATTCTGTATTAAGTCAAACACCTCAAGACATTATTAATCATGAAGTACCAGAAGAAAATAAAAAAGTGATGTATACATTATTAGATTATATTGTTAGTAGCTAAGATTAATGTGGAAATTGTCTGACACATACTCTTTTTTCAATCGTGTTGCAACGATGCATAAGTTATATCCTTTACAACTAATACACAAAGAAGACCTGGACAAAAATATTTCACACTGAAATTCAAACATTTGGCAGTAACTGTCTGGTTTGTATAATGTTGATAAATCAACGTTTTACAAACCTAGTCAGTCTTGCCGGGGTGGGCTTACGACATAAATTTTATATAAAATTTATGTCTGCCCCACTCCCTCTTTTTATACTGACTAACTATTTATACGCTGTTTTAATTTCTCATTATGCTAAAACTTTTCATATTCATACTACTTTTAGTCGATACCACAGTAATCCTATAAATGCTGACATTGCACATAAAATAAATAATAGACTACTGTGATGATTAATTAAATATCCACCTATCATTGACCCTAAGGTAATTCCAACATACATTGCAGTTTGATTCCATGCCATGACACTACCTGAAAATGTAGCATGTCGTTTAGCAATAAATGATTGGTACGCTGAAAATATTAAGTAGCCACTAAATGCCCAAATTGATAGCATTGGCATCAATAACACCGGCATTTTAATAATTAAACTAAGTACAATCAACACAATCCCTAAAGCCGTCATTCCTATTTTAATGACTTTATCATTACCTAATTTATCTGCAAGCCATCCTCCAGATAAACTTCCTATTAACGCGCCAACGCCATAAAACGTAAAGGCGACACTTATCATCACAGTAGTTAAGCCAGTGACATTATTGAAGATTGTTCCTAAGAACGTGTAGACACCATATACTGCCAATGCCCAAAACATTGTGACAGCAACATCAATCACCATATGTTTAAATGCCATTAAATCCATGTTAGGTTTTTCCATTTGTTTAATAATATTAGGAAGCACTACACTATTTAGTAAACTTAAAATGACTGTACTTATAGCTAATAAGATAAATACAGTTCTCCAATGCGTGGCACTCGCAATTAGATTTCCAATAGGCGCACCTACCCAAATTGCTGTTAAAAATCCTGACGTAGCAATAGATAAATAAAGACCATTTTTCTTTTGCGGTGCTAAGTCACCTGTAATAGCAAACACTGAGGAAGTAATCATAGCTGCTGAACCTCCAGCAAAGATACGACTAAGTAAAATGGTTAAATATGATCCAGAGATATATGTTATGCCATTAGCAATAGCGAATAATAGCAATCCAACAATAATATTACGTTTTTTCCCCCAATGATCTGCCAATATACCAAATATAGGTGCCGTCACTGCATAAATAATTGCAAATGACGTTACAATCCAACTAGCTTGTTGAGACGATATACCAAAGTCTTCAGTCATTGATGGTAGCAATGGTGAGACAACAAATAAGTCGGTACCGACAAAGAATAATGTTAACCATGCAACTACAAGTTGATATTGACTTGTTCTTAAGTGTTTCATTTTTCTAACCTTCTTTAAATATATGTTTACTTTAAGTGTATGACGATATCGTATTGCTTTCAACCCATTGAAAATGTACAAATATTTACTTTTACATAGCAAAGTTCTACAATAATAGTTGTGAATTTATTTGAACAATACATAGAAAGAGAGCGTGTTTTACCTTGAAATTCCTCAGATTTGCAACTGTACTTGCCGCATCTACATTAGCATTAACAGCATGTGGCTCATCCCATTCTTCAGATAAAGATTTAAATGTATCTTTACCACTTAAGACGAAATCTATTGCACCTTATGAAACAGATGTTCCAGTTAAAATTGGTGCCGCAGAGTCTTTATTTAAAACAGATAAAAATGGAGATATTAAAAAAGTATTAGTTAAATCATATAAACAACCTAACCCTAATACATTAGATATTGAATTAAAAGACAATATTAAATTTCAAAATGGTCATAAATTAACAGCTGAAAAAGTGAAAAACAGTCTAGAAAATAGTATAAACAAAAGTGACTTAGTCAAATATTCATTACCAATCAAAGACATTTCAGCTAAAGGTCAACATTTAACGATTACAACTAAAGAAGCATATCCTGAATTAGTTTCAGAACTGGCTAATCCATTTATGGCAATATATGATACTGATGCCAAAACAGATGTTAACAAAGAACCTATTGGTACTGGACCTTATCAAATTAAAGATTATAAACAATCACAAAAAATTTCATTATCTAAATACGATCATTATTGGCAAGGCCAACCAAAATTAAATCATATTACAGTGACTTATCAAGAAGATGGTAATAACCGAGTACGTAATCTTGAATCTAATAAAGTTGATTTAATTACTGACGTACCTGTTGATAAAGTTAAGGATATCGATCATAACAGTGATTTAAAAACAACAAAAGAATCTGGCTTTAGAACATCCCTACTAATGTATAACCAAACAAGCGATAAAATGACTCAAAATACACGCCAAGCATTAGACAAATTGATAGATAGAAAAGGTATTGCCGAACATATTTATCAAGGATACGCTAAACCAGCTACTGGTCCATTTAATGACAAACTAAAATTTATTAAAGAACCATCATTATCATCACAAGATATTAATGAAGCTAAAAAACTATTAGCAAAAGAAGGTTATTCTGCTAAACATCCACTTAAAATTCGTTTAGTAACTTATGATGGTCGCCCTGAGTTACCAAAAATTGCACAAGTATTACAATCAGATGCTAAAAAAGCAAATGTAGATATAGATATTAAAAAAGTAGATGATATTGAAGGTTATTTAAAAGATAAATCACAATGGGATGCTACAATGTATAGTTTTGGAACTATTCCACGTGGAGATACTGGCTACTTCTTTAATCAAGCTTATAAAAAAGATGGTGCAATTAATAAAGGTGACTATCATAATGACAAAGTAGCAGCGTTAATTGATAAATTAAATACAACTGTAGATAAAAATGAACGTCATCAAATTTCTAATGAAATTATTAAACAATCAACTAAAGATATTCCTAGCAGCTATATTGCTTATAACGATCAAATCGTCGCTGCACATAAAAATGTTAAAAATTATCAAGTAACACCTGAAGGCATATACTTAATAGACTATAAAACAACAAAAGAAAAATAACTCACACATAGTATGACAAAATCACTAAAAGAATTTATATTCTTTTGGTGATTTTGGCTCATTGTCAAATTTGGTTGATGTATAAATTTCGAATCGAATTTCATCAATTTAAGTCACTTATCCCCTCCATTACATTTTCAAAAATAATGGAGTTTTTTTTAATTTTTATTAAAGATTTTATGCTATTTGGTCTTGATTTTGCTTTTTACCAAAAAGTTTATATGTGATTAATATTCTATTTCTAAAGTTATAGAAGTTTCTGAAACCATAGGCTACTCGCTTAAGTACTTTGATATTATTATTCATGGCTTCAATAGCTCCATTGGAACGTGTTGGATGATTCAATGTATTGATAATTTCTGGAAGGTAGTCTTTAAAACTATTAATCACTCTCTTTAATCCTCCATTGATATCTGTGTTGTTTAAATCTTGATTAATTTGTTCAACGAACAAATCTGACTTATGATGCATAATTAATGCACGAAGACGATTGACTTGTATATAAACTTCTTTTAGCTCAGGAACCTGATTTAAAATATAGTTGACGATGGATTGTTGCGATTCTAAGCCTTTAAACAAACGTTGATAACTATAATTAATAGCATCTAGATCTTCTGAAGGTTTAAGTATGAGTTTCCAAAACTTCTTAAGTTTCCTATATAATCGAGAATTGCTTGTTTTAAGTTGATTCATCAAGCGGATACGAACTCGATTGAGTTCACGATTTAATGCTTGGATTAAATGAAAACGATCAAGGATAATCTTCGCATTCGGAAATAATTGTTTAAATAAATCAATATAGGGCCGTTGCATATCCATAGTTACAGTTTTAACTTTTCTTCTAGATTTTCTATCAAATCTTATAAAATAATCAAATAATGCTTGTTTCTTTCGATTAGGCAAAATATCGATAATTTCATGTGTATCACTATCACAAAATATAAAGCTCATTTTACCATCTACACATTTAACACTTTTAAACTCATCAACCATAATATGTTCAGGTAAATCATTGAGTGGTCTTAACTTGATACTTTCGGCATATTGATTGATATAACGAATGACGGATGTTGTACTCACTTGATATTCACGAGCGATACCTTTACAAGCTCGAGGCTCTTCGCATTGTGCTATCAGTTTAAAAATTAATTTATTAGAGAAATGACAATGTCTCTTAACATAACTCGTTTGGGCAACAAATGATGAATGACATTGACGACAGAAAAAACGTTGTTTATGTAGTTCTAAAAAAACATGGTGTCCCTTGATTACTTAATAATTTAACCATTGTTTTACGTTTACCATTTTTAACAATGGTATAGGCTTCATTCACAGCACCACAGTGCTCACAAGCGTCAGGCACATAAGTTAATGTACCTTTATAAATCAAAGTTCTCACTAAATTCATATAAACTTCTTCAACGTCATCTTCAAATATAATGTATTTCCCTTTATAATCTAATGTTTTTATAATATTATTAGACATAGGCGCAATCCCTCTCTTTCTTTAGTTGTGGTGACTTAAATGATAGGGTATTGTACCCTTTTTTTTTAAAAAATTCGGTTGGTAAGATAACTTTCAAATTATCTTATCAACCGAATTTATTATAGAGCCAAAATATAAAGATACACTTCCGTTTAAGTATGTGAGTACACATAAATGGAAGTGTGTTTCTTATAGTTAACAAATATAGTACTTTTAACATTAATTATTATTACATTCAAACTACAGTTACTACATTAAAATAGATTTTCAAATTCTTTTATACGATTTTTTTCATATTTATTAAAATTAAATATAGTAGTAGGAAATTCATTACGAATCAATTTTTCCATACCATCTACTAATCCTTCTTCAGAATCTTCAACTAGTATTATGTCCGTATCTTTTAAAAATTGTGTAGTTGTTGCAAGATTAACTGAAATTACAGGGGTTTTAACAAACATACTTTCATAGACAACTAAACCTAACCCTTCGTAATAAGAAGAAAGAACAAAGGCATCTACTTTACTAAGTAATGGGTAAGGATTATTCATTCGGTCAAAAACAGTAATAGCTTCGCTAGCCTTACTTCGGTTTACTTGGTCTAAGGTTTGGTCTTTAATCGGGCCATATGAAGCAAGTATATATAATCTCGTATTATTATTTTTTTCATATACCTTTTCAAAAGCTCTAATTAATCTATCATGTCCTTTTTGTTGATCAAATCTACCGATATTGAAAAACACTTTAATATTAGGGTCTTCAAGTTCTTTTAATATTTCCATCTTTCTCAGGCCAAAATCTTCTTTAAATAATTCTAAACTGTCGTTTAAAGAAATGCTTTCTCGATTAATAATTTGTGGATTAACTTTTTTAAAGTAATTTTTGATATATTGTTGGATACTATGGTAGTTTCGCAGAAAATATGAATTGTTAATTTCTCTATTAAATAACTTTATCATTAAGTTAATACACTTTTCCCTATTATTAATAACCCTTACAAAGTCATTAGTAACTTCATTACCATATACTGTTTTTATATACGACAACTGTAACTCTTGTTGTAACTCTTTATTTTTCATTAAATGTTGTCTTTGATATCTATGTTTAGCGTATTTTGCAATTGGATTTCTTTTAAATAGTTCTATCGATTCTTGTATCAGAGTATCTTTTGACAGATTATCATCAATATAAGTAGCTTCTAATATATCAAATAAGTTACTTTTAGATTTTCTAAAACTTCTAAAATGAAATCTAACTTTAAGAAATGTATCTATAAAATCTTCTTTAAGTAATTCATTTATTCTATTAATACCTAAGAAATTATTAGCCACTGAAATATTCTTTAATTCATATGAAAAATTATCAGTAAAACCTTGTTTAAGATTTTCGTTTACTAAAACTAATTCATCAGCATGTTGCCATGCATCAGAAACTAAATTTTTATTATAGTTTTTCTTGTTTTTATAATCTTCAAACATATCAGTATGAACATATATCATTGTTTTGGTACCAAGATTTTTAAGGAAGACTACATACTCAGAATACTTACTTTCAAATCCAGTATAATGAATATAAAAATCAGGAATATTACGACCAAAAACTCTTTGTATTTCTCTATTTTGTATTTTTGTAAGATTATTTGAAAATCCTGCTGAATTACCTTCTTTTTCATATTTTTTATGTAATTGCTTTTCTGAAGGAGTTAAAATTCTAACACCTTCTATTGGATATAGCTTCACATTATCAGGTAACATTCTTAAGTTTTCTTCCCCAGACTTATTAATAGCTTTTTTTTCAAAGCAAACAATATAATTTCTTTTATCGGTATCTATATTTTTTAGTAAATTTTTTAGAGCAGCTGTAATACCTGTATCCCACATTGGTCCAACAAACATGTATACATTCGGTTTATTATTATAATTATTGTATAATTGAATATTTTTATTAGGTTTATTAGATAGCATATGTTCAATAACTTCTTGAGCACCTTTTTTAGAATCATTCAAACAAAATCGTTTAATAAAATTTGAATAATCCACTTTTTCTTCGGTATTAATAAAATCTATAACCTCATTAATATCATTTGTAATATTAAATGGATAATCTGTGATATCTTCATATACTCCTCGTGAAGATAAATACTCATGATAATCATAAGTAAACAAAATTATTTTTTTATTTTGACTAGCAAAATCGTACATTATTGATGAATAATCTGTAATTAATCCATCTACTGAACTCATAAAATCATATATATCATATGTGTCTGGGAATGGTAATACTTTTTCACCTTCAAATTTGAAGTTTTTTGTTATCATAGAATGTAATTTATAAAATACTATTACATCATCAGGTAACTTTTGTTCTAAGCTTGTAAGTATGTTTTCCTCGGTAAAGTTTATGTTTTTATCTTTTTTATTTCCTCTCCAAGTAGGCATATAAATATAAACTTTTTTGTTATTTAAATCTAATTCTTTTTTTATTTCCCCTCCTCTTTTCTCATCAAATAATAAAGAATTTCTAGGTGAAGGAGCTATATATACATTATTTTTTAATACATCATTTAAGTCTAAACTTTTTAATAATTTATCAGCTGTATACTCATTAGAAAAGTATAATCT
>NZ_PPQR01000131.1 GCF_002902085.1 Staphylococcus simiae | reverse complement strand
AGTTTAACACCTTATTCAAAAAAATTAAATTGAACGGTTTAATTTAGTAATGCTTATTTTATTTATAAGCACTTGACTAATCGTAGGAAATAGAGAACATATTTATTGTATGAAGGTAAGTCTGCCGTTTGTCAGAAGGAAGACTGAAAGTATTCTAAGAGGATGGCACTTCTTTTGAATGTTTTATGCATAAAAATAACATAAAACACTTTTATTATGTATAAAAACACGTTATTATGTATTATATAACAAAAGTCGGAAATTAACTGAACAATGATATTCAATTTTATAACGATTGAAACAAAGAATGATACTACCTAAAGTTTTATTCAATACCTTATAGAAATGAGGGGCGACGATAATGATGCAAATTCAACAACCATTTAATTTAAAAGGCAAATCTTTATTAAAAGAGAGTGACTATACTAAAGAAGAATTTGAGGGATTGATTGACTTCGCTATGGTGTTAAAAGATTATAAAGCACAAGGTATCAAACACCAATACTTAGCGGGCAAGAATATCGCTTTACTATTTGAGAAAAGTTCTACTAGAACAAGAGCAGCCTTTACAGTTGCTGCCATTGATTTAGGTGCACATCCTGAATTTTTAGGGAAAAATGATTTGCAACTGGGAGTCAAAGAATCTGTAGAAGATACAGCAAAAGTGTTGGGTAGAATTTTTGATGGTATTGAATTCCGCGGCTATGCACAACAAACAGTTGAAGATTTAGCAACCTATTCTGGTGTACCTGTATGGAATGGTTTAACCAATGATTGGCATCCGACACAAATGTTGGCAGATTTTATGACGATGAAAGAGAATTTTGGTTATATAGATGGTCTTAATGTCACTTATGTTGGTGATGGTCGAAATAATATTGCACATTCATTACTCGTTGCAGGCGCAATGTTAGGCGTTAATATTAGAATTTGTACACCTAAGGCATTGAATCCTAAGGACGCTTATACAGAAATTGCACAGCAAAAAGCACAACAATATGGTGGATCTATTATGATTACTGATAATATCGCTGAGGCTGTCAAAGATACTGATGTCATTTATACAGATGTCTGGGTTTCAATGGGTGAAGAAGATGAATTTGAACAACGTATTAACTTATTGAAAGATTACCAAGTGAATCAACAAATGTTTAATCAAACTGGTAAGGATTCGACAATATTTTTACATTGTTTACCAGCTTTTCATGATACAAAAACAACGTATGGTCAAGAAATATACGAAAAATATGGTCTTAATGCTATGGAAGTGACTGATGAAATATTTAGAAGCAAATATTCTAAAGTATTTGATCAAGCGGAAAATCGTATGCATACAATTAAAGCACTTATGGCAGCTACTTTAGCAGATTAAATAATATAATTCACTTTATCAATTAAAAGTTTTAGTGAATTTAGTAATATTAAATAAATTAATGAATACAAAAAGTTTATCGCTCGATTTAGTGATAAACTTTTTATTTTATTTATATATATTAAATAACTATTTAAATAACTACTTATTATTTAGATTAAACATCATTAAGTTTTAAAAATTACAACAATAAAAAAATAAACAATTAAGTTTAACTTTTTTGATATAATAATTGATTATTTTGTTAATATATTATACAGTATAATCTAATTTAATTTTTGAAATGGAGTGATGTTTTTGAACAAAAGAATAGAT
>NZ_PPQR01000130.1 GCF_002902085.1 Staphylococcus simiae | reverse complement strand
GTAACTGTAACGTTCCCAGACGGTACAACAGCGACAGGAACAGCAGATGAAGATGGTAACTATGTCGTAGATATTCCAACCAATGTTGACTTAAAAGGTGGAGAAACATTACCAGTAACATCAACCGATGAAGCAGGCAATGAATCACAACCGTCAAGTACAGTTGTAACGGATACAACAGCGCCGACAGCACCAACGGTGAACCCAGTGACAAGTGAAGATAAGACCATTACAGGTAAAGCTGAACCAAACTCAACCGTAACTGTAACGTTCCCAGACGGTACAACAGCGACAGGAACAGCAGATGAAGATGGTAA
>NZ_PPQR01000129.1 GCF_002902085.1 Staphylococcus simiae | reverse complement strand
TTAAAATATAAATTATTTTCAAGCCGAGACTCCTGAGGTAGGGACCCAACACAGAAAAACTGTGAAACAGTTTCTACTTGAAATGCAGGGACCCGTTATAGAAAAATTTTAAAAATAAAATTTTTACTTTAATGTGCAAGACGGGCATAGTTGGGCATTGGGGCCCCAGCAAAGAAAAATTCTGTTAACAGAATTTTTACTATAATGTGCAAGCTGGGGTGCGAGGCTTAAAAAATAATTATGTATCAGTCCAATTTGGGAGAGAACCATTTTTTAGTAAGTCTTGCACGATATTAAAGATTTGTCATTGATTAAAATTTAAAAATACTTCTGTTGAAACTATACATCTTTATGTTGATTTAAATCATGTATTTTTGAAAACTGTTTATCGATTAAATCATCGAATTTAGAGAAAACTGCTACTAATTCATTCCATGTTTTGAGATAGTACCTCGCTAATTTATTTTTTATTTTGTTAAGATTAAACAAGTCTATATAACTAAATTTAAAATATAGTAGTAACTCTTTCGTTTTTGTAGACGACGGATTGTAATATTAAGTGCAACACCTATAAAATTTCATAAAAAAATGCCCATGATTGGCACTTTATTGTAAGATGTTAATAACGACAAAAACACA
>NZ_PPQR01000128.1 GCF_002902085.1 Staphylococcus simiae | reverse complement strand
ATAGAGATAATTGCGCTTTTTTCATATTCAAAATACAAAAATCGGACTAATAGAAAATAATTAAAAATTCTCTATCAGTCCGATTTATTATAGAACCAAAAGAAAAAGCCTAAGTTTTAGCCAGTAATTTTATTTAAAAATATAATGTTACTGGCCAACTCAGACTTTTTATTTCGATTGCATCAAATTTATTATCATTATTGACTTCAATTTGATGACCATTGACATATATTAAATTGTTTAATTATTTTTCACTTTTAGATTGCTTATTTTTCCAATTTGCGAATAAGTTTTGGGCTTTTGCTTGCTCATTAGCTTGTTTATCTTTAGATTGCTCTGCCATTAGAACTACACCAACCTTTTTATTTATTCTATTGTCATCTTAACTTATCTAAATTACTCATGCAACCTTGCATATCTTGTTATTATTGGTATGCTTCTTTAGGTTTCATTATAAGATTTTGTCCTAATCCATTTAAATCTTGTTGCATTTCGAATTCTGTATTGTAAACTCTAATAGAATCTGAACCAAATTTATAAATAATGAATTCATTGTCTCGTTGTCCTATTAAATATTGCTCATTATATGCCATGCGAGTTAAACCAGAGACATCCATAAATTCTCTCTTATCTATAAAATTAAAAACATTTTTAATTTGGCTAGTCGGTACGTTTTTGATTAAATCATTATCTTCGAGTGAGTATCTTTTACCATTTTCCAAAACACGTGGTTGTGGATTGTGATTATTATCTTGCATAACTTGAGTTGATTGTGATGACGGTTGATTAATAGGATTCCATTCTTGATCCCGCAAGAAAGGCGCATATTTTAACGCTATATAAACAATGACTAAAATAGCCATTACTGCGATAATATTTTTAATAATAGTAAAAAAAGTCTTCATTGCACGCCTCCTTTTTATATTAATTTTATATGTTTTATCACATAATGTCATCAGTCGAGAGCCTTAAACAATATCTATCTAAAGACTGATGCAGTCTATTAAAATATACATTATAATAAAC
>NZ_PPQR01000127.1 GCF_002902085.1 Staphylococcus simiae | reverse complement strand
GTTGGTTGTCCTTCACCAATTTTTTCTCCTGTGATTGGGTTCACTGTAATTGGTGTTGTGATTGTTTTCTCACCTGGACGACCTTCTTGTTTCACTCGCTCTTCACCAGGTTTTAAGTCTGGATTGAATTCGCGTTTTGTTTCAAATGGTACTTCTTCTGTTCTTGTTTCTGGTGTACCTGTTTTTGGTCCGTGTTTTGTAACGTCGTCAACTGGTG
>NZ_PPQR01000013.1 GCF_002902085.1 Staphylococcus simiae | reverse complement strand
GGTTGTAATATAAAATAGTAAAGACAAATAATATTTATGATGTAATAGAGGTGTTCTGGGTGTTTAAATTTTTTAAAAATAACAAATTAATTGTTGTTTTATGTGCAATTATAGTTTTCATTGCATTAATTGGATTATCCATCAGATCACAATCTCAATCACCTCCTGAACAATATGTAGGGGATTCTGTCTCATTTGGACAAAGAGTTGTGAGTTATCCAGTTAATTTTGTATCTGGTGCAATTGGAAATTTCTTTGGCAAGGGTGAATCAAAAGAAACTAAAAATAAAATCAATCAACTAGAAGCAAAAAATCAACAGTTAGAATCAGAAAATACAAAATTAAAAAAAGAGTTGGATGTTAAGGATATTTCTAAATATGATCCAATTTCAACTACAGTAATTGCCAGAAACCCAGATCAATGGTTAAACACAATCATTATTGATAAAGGTTCTAAAGCAGGCATTAAGACTAATATGGCTGTAATGACTTCACAAGGTTTTATAGGTAGAGTAACAAAAGTAAATCAATTTTCATCACAAGTTGACTTGATTTCTACTAACACAAGATCTGGTAAACTTTCGGTTAATATTCAACATAATTCAAAAAACGTTTTTGGTCTTATCGATAGATATGATGAAAAAAATGAAGAATTAGTAATCAGTGACATTAACAATAAAGATAATATTTCTAAAGGAGATAAAGTTGTCACAAGTGGTCTGGCAGATGATTTACCAAGTAACTTATATATAGGTGAAGTTACAAAGGTACAAAATGATCAATATGGCTTAGCTAAAGAAGTAAGAGTTAAAACAGGTGCAGATTTAGCAGACTTGAATCATGTTTATGTTGCCAAAAGAGATGCAAGCACTATCCCTGATAAAGAAAGCGGGGATAAATAATGAGAGCGTTAAAATATTTTCTGATTGGTATTTTGTTATTTTATATAGATACAGCCATAGGGTTAGTTATTCCAATGCATATTGGTAACATAGACCTTATATTCGTACCACATTTAACGCTAATGTACATATTAATGATGACAGTTTATCGAGGATTTGGAGTAGGTATTCTTCTGGCAATATTTTTAGGGATGATAACAGATGTATATTTTGGTAGTATTTATGGCGTGTATTTATTTGGCTATATATTATTTTTAGCACTTATGGATCAGCTTTTTAAAATATTTTACAAAGATCATACTATGATGTTTGTCATCATTTTAAGTTGTACAATCTTATTAGAGATTTATGTTGCTGTTATATATGGCGTGTTAGGATTTATTCAATTTAGTCTAATTCAATTTGTATTATTTAGATTATTACCAACGCTTCTATTGAATTTCATTCTATTGATTATTTTATATCCTTTGATTATTAAATTCATTAAAAAAACTAACAATGCAATTGACATGAAACGTCGTCAATGGTAAGATGCAGTAGTTGAGTAGTTATGAGTAGCTACATACAACCGCTCAAATATAGGTTTAAGTACGATGTAGTCACCTATATATGGCGTGACTTATAATATAGGAGGTGCAAAGTATGTTTGCTATTATCGAAACAGGTGGAAAACAAATCAAAGTAGAAAAAGGTCAAGAAATTTACGTTGAAAAATTAGACGTAAATGAAGGTGACACTTTCACATTTGATAAAGTATTATTTGTAGGTGGAGATTCAGTTAAAGTTGGTGCGCCAACAGTTGAAGGTGCTACTGTTACTGCAACAGTTAATAAACAAGGTCGCGGTAAAAAAATTACTGTATTTACTTACAAACGTCGTAAAAATTCAAAACGTAAAAAAGGCCATCGTCAACCATATACAAAATTAACTATCGATGCAATTAACGCGTAATCAATTATGATTACTGTTGATATCACAGTTAATGATGAAGGCAAAGTAACTGACGTTATCATGGATGGCCATGCCAATCATGGCGAATATGGTTATGATATCGTTTGTGCTGGAGCTTCAGCAGTTTTATTTGGTAGTGTTAATGCTATTATGGGTTTGACATCAGAAAGACCAGATATCGATTATGATGATAATGGTGGTCATTTTCATATTAGAAGTGTTGATACAAATAATGATGAAGCGCAACTTATTCTTCAGGCAATGTTAGTTTCTTTACAAACAATTGAAGAAGAATATAGTGACAATATTAGATTAAATTATAAGTGAGGTGCATTCCGATGTTAAAATTAAACTTACAATTCTTCGCATCTAAAAAAGGGGTAAGTTCTACAAAAAACGGACGTGACTCTGAATCAAAACGCTTAGGTGCTAAACGTGCTGACGGTCAATTCGTAACAGGAGGATCAATTTTATACCGCCAACGTGGTACTAAAATTTACCCTGGTGAAAATGTAGGTCGTGGTGGCGATGATACATTATTCGCAAAAATCGACGGCGTAGTAAAATTCGAACGTAAAGGTCGCGACAAAAAACAAGTTTCTGTATATGCAGTAGCTGAATAATTTTGTCTAATTAACACCAGAAGTGATACTTCTGGTGTTTTTTATTATTTAAGTATGTTGTTTGCATATAAAAGTATGCTGATAGCGCCAATAAAAGCTGTAAAGTGTTCATAAGATAATCAAGTAATGTGAATGACAACTAATACTTAAATTTAAGGACCATATGATTGTACGAAGTTGTTAAGTTTCATAACAATAAAAGAAATAATAAAACATAGTATAATCAGTAAATTATTAACATAAAAATACTTAAGGTATACATGAGTCACAAAGTTGACTCATTTGGCAGTAACTGTCTGGAATATAAAACATAGATGAAATAATAATTTATATTCCTTGTCAGTCTTGCCGGGGTGAGATTACGAAATAAAGCTGAAAAATTATTTCTATCCCACTCCCTAAATCGCTCTAATCTATCAAAGATAGAAGAGCGCTTAATATGCTATAATTATTGGGAAAATGAAAAAAAGTAAAAGAGGTGAGATATATGTTTGTCGATCAAGTCAAAATATCTCTTAAAGCCGGTGACGGTGGAAATGGTATCACTGCATATAGAAGAGAAAAATATATTCCGTTTGGTGGTCCTGCTGGCGGTGATGGTGGTAAAGGTGCATCAGTAGTGTTTGAAGTGGATGAAGGATTAAGAACACTATTAGACTTTAGATATCAACGCCATTTTAAAGCTAAAAAAGGTGAAAATGGGCAAAGTAGTAATATGCATGGTAAAAATGCAGCAGACTTAGTATTAAAAGTGCCACCAGGTACTACGATAAAGAACGTTGAAACTGATGAAGTATTGGCTGATTTAGTAGAAAATGGCCAAAGAGCAGTAGTGGCGAAAGGTGGACGTGGTGGACGTGGTAACTCCCGTTTTGCTACACCTCGAAATCCTGCACCGGACTTTAGTGAAAATGGCGAACCTGGTGAAGAACTAGATGTTACGCTTGAATTGAAGTTATTAGCAGACGTAGGTCTTGTTGGCTTTCCAAGTGTTGGAAAATCAACATTGTTATCCATCGTTTCTAAAGCCAAACCTAAAATTGGGGCATATCACTTTACGACAATTAAGCCTAATCTAGGTGTAGTATCAACACCAGATCAACGAAGCTTTGTTATGGCCGATCTACCAGGTTTAATTGAAGGTGCATCTGAAGGTGTTGGTTTAGGTCATCAATTTTTACGTCACGTTGAAAGAACTAAAGTAATCGTTCATATGATAGATATGAGTGGAACAGATGGAAGAAATCCGATTGAAGACTTTAATGTGATTAATCAAGAGTTAGTTGCATATGAACAACGTTTAGAGGATCGACCACAAATTGTAGTGGCAAATAAAATGGACTTACCTGAGTCACAAGAAAACTTAGAGTTGTTCAGAGAAACTTTTGGTAATGAAGTTACGATTATACCAATTTCTACCATCACTAGAGAAAATATTGATCAATTATTATATGCAATTGCGGATAAATTAGAAGAATATAAAGATGTTGATTTTTCTGTTGAAGAAGATGATACTGTGGGAATCAATCGCGTAGTTTATAAACATACACCATCTCAAGATAAATTTACTATTACCAGAGATGATGATGGTGCATACGTAGTTAGTGGTAATGCTATTGAAAGAATGTTCAAGATGACTGACTTTAATAGTGATCCTGCTGTCCGTAGATTTGCTAGACAAATGCGTTCTATGGGAATTGATGATGCACTTAGAGCACGCGGATGTTCAAATGGTGATATTGTTAGAATCTTAGGTGGAGAATTCGAATTCATTGAGTAAGGAGAGTTATAAATGGACAACAATGATTATAAGAAGTTTTATTTAATTAGAGAAGATGTCTTACCAGAATCAGTTGTTAAAACATTAAAAATTAAAGATGCTTTAAAAAATGATCCTAAATTGTCCATTTATGATGCCGTTAAGCAATACGATTTATCGAGAAGTGCATTTTATAAATATAGAGAAACAATATTTCCAGTAGATGACAAAATGTTAGATCGTAGAGAATTCACTTTAATTTTATATGTAACAGATGTTGTCGGTATGCTTGCAAGAGTATTAGATGAAATTTCGAAACTTGAATTATCAGTATTGACTATTCATCAAAGTATACCAATGGATGAAAAGGCTACTATTACGTTATCTGTTAACGCTAAATCTAAAGATATATTAGTAGATGATGTGATTGCGACTTTAAGACAAATTGACAATGTATCAAAAGTTGAACTAATCAGTATGACTATATAAGGAAGTGACATATATGTATGCCTATATAAAAGGAAAATTAACGCAGTTATTTCCTACTCACGTTGTTGTTGAAACTTCAAATGGTATTGGCTATGAAATACAGACGCCTAATTCTTACCGTTTTCAAAAATATTTAGATAACGATGTTCAAATTCATACATCATTAATCGTTAGAGAAGACGCTCAACTTTTATATGGATTTAGTAATGAAGATGAAAAAGAGATGTTTTTAAGCTTAATAAAAGTAACTGGTATCGGGCCTAAATCAGCGCTAGCTATTTTAGCAACAAGTACACCGAATGAAGTTAAAAGAGCAATAGAAAATGAAAATGATGCTTATTTGACTAAATTTCCTGGAATTGGAAAAAAAACAGCAAGACAAATCGTATTAGACTTAAAAGGTAAAGTACAAATAACTGAAGAAGATGCTAACACACTATTACAAGTTGATTCTCAAGGATCATCACATAATCAAACAATTCAAGAAGCTATGTTAGCACTTGAAGCACTTGGCTATTCTAAGCGTGAATTAGCAAAAGTTGAAAAAACGTTAAATAAACAATCATTTGATACTGTTGATGAAGCGGTAAAAGCTGGCTTGCAAACACTAGTATCTTAAGAATGACTTTAAATTTATGGGGGAGATATGAACATGGATGAACGAATGGTTGATCAATCAATGCATAATGAAGAATCAGATTTTGAATTATCATTACGACCTACAAAATTGCGACAATATATTGGTCAAAATGCCATAAAAAGTAATTTAGAAGTATTTATTAAAGCTGCTAAATTACGTCAAGAACCGTTAGACCATGTGTTGTTATTTGGTCCCCCTGGATTAGGTAAAACAACGTTGTCGAATATTATTGCTAATGAAATGGAAGTTAATATACGTACCGTGTCAGGACCATCTTTAGAACGTCCAGGAGACTTAGCAGCCATTTTATCTGGTTTGCAACCTGGTGACGTTCTCTTCATTGATGAAATTCACCGACTAAGTAGTGTAGTTGAAGAAGTATTATATCCTGCGATGGAAGATTTCTTTTTAGATATCATTATTGGCAAAGGTGATGAAGCACGCAGTATTCGTATTGATTTACCACCTTTTACTTTAGTTGGTGCAACAACAAGAGCGGGAAGTTTAACAGGACCTTTAAGAGACCGCTTTGGTGTTCATTTGAGATTAGAATATTATAATGAATCAGACTTAAAGGAAATCATTATTCGAACTGCTGAGGTACTAGGTACTGGCATCGATGAGGATAGTGCAATTGAACTTGCTAAACGTTCAAGAGGGACACCACGTGTTGCCAATCGTTTATTAAAACGCGTGCGTGATTTTCAACAAGTTAATGAAGAAGAGCAAATATATATAGAAACTACGAGAAGAGCATTAAATTTATTACAAGTGGATCAACATGGTTTAGATTATATTGACCATAAAATGATGTCATGCATCATAAATCAATATAATGGGGGTCCTGTTGGCCTTGATACAATTGCTGTCACGATAGGTGAAGAACGTATTACTATAGAAGATGTTTATGAACCTTTTTTAATTCAACAAGGTTTCCTAGAGCGAACACCACGTGGACGTAGAGCAACAGCACTAGCTTATGAGCATTTTGGAAAGAACAATGAGGAGAGAGATTAAAGTGAATATTGAAGAATTTGATTATGATTTGCCAGAATCTTTAATTGCGCAAACACCACTTAAAGATCGAGATCATAGTCGTTTACTAGTAATGGATAGACATTCAGGTGAATTGACTCATTCACATTTTAAAGATGTTATTGATTATTTTAATCCAGGAGATACATTGGTATTAAATGATACTAGAGTTATGCCTGCAAGACTATTCGGTTTAAAAGAAGAGACTGGCGCCAAAGTTGAAATGCTAATGTTAACGCAAATTGAAGGTAATGATTGGGAAGTATTATTGAAACCTGCTAAACGCATTAAAGTTGGCAATAAATTAACTTTTGGAGAAGGAAAAATTATTGCAGAATGTATTAAAGAATTAGACCAAGGTGGTCGTATCATGCGTCTCTATTATGATGGTATTTTACAAGAACGCTTAGATGAACTAGGTGAAATGCCTTTACCACCTTATATTAAAGAACGCTTAGATGATCCAGATAGATATCAAACAGTCTATGCAAAAGAAAGTGGCTCAGCTGCTGCACCTACAGCTGGCTTGCATTTTACTGATGAATTGTTAACTCAAATAAGAGAAAAAGGTGTTAATATTGCTTTTATTACTTTACATGTTGGTTTAGGTACATTTAGACCTGTAAGTGTTAATAATATTGATGATCATGAAATGCATAGTGAATATTATCAAATGTCGCAAGCTACAGCTGATCTATTAAATGAGACAAAAGCTAATCATCATCGTATTATTTCAGTTGGTACAACATCTACAAGAACATTAGAAACCATTCGTCGTGATCATGATCAGTTTGTTGCAACAAGCGGTTGGACAGATATATTTATATATCCAGGCTTCCAATTTAAAGCTATCGATGGTCAAATTACTAATTTTCACTTACCAAAATCAACGCTAGTTATGCTAGTATCAGCGTTTAGTAGTCGTCAACATGTTTTAAATGCCTATCGTAGTGCTGTTGAACAGCAATATAGATTTTTTAGTTTTGGCGATGCAATGTTAATAATATAAAAAGAATGTGAGGAATTAAACATGCCTGCAGTAACATATGAACATATTAAAACTTGTAAGCAGTCTGGTGCAAGATTAGGTATTGTACATACACCACATGGTTCATTCGAAACCCCAATGTTTATGCCAGTAGGAACAAAAGCAACAGTTAAAACATTAAGTCCAGAAGAATTAAGACAAATTAATGCTAAAATTATTTTAGGTAATACGTATCATTTATGGTTGCAACCTGGTAATGATATTATTAAACATGCAGGTGGATTACATAAATTTATGAATTGGGATGGACCTATCTTAACTGACTCTGGTGGCTTCCAAGTATTTAGTTTAAGTAATTTACGTAAAATTACTGAAGAAGGGGTAGAGTTTAGACATCATACGAACGGTTCTAAACTATTTTTAAGTCCTGAGAAATCAATGCAAATTCAAAATGATTTAGGTTCAGATATTATGATGGCCTTTGATGAATGTCCGCCAATGCCAGCAGAATATGACTATGTAAAAAAATCTATTGAAAGAACAACAAGATGGGCTGAAAGATGTTTGAAAGCACATCAAAGACCAGAAGATCAAGCATTATTTGGTATCATTCAAGGTGGCGAATATGAAGATTTAAGAGAACAAAGTGCTAAAGATTTAGTAGAACTAGATTTTCCGGGATATGCAATTGGTGGTCTATCTGTTGGTGAACCTAAACCAGTAATGTATAAAATGGTTGAACATACTGAGCAATTTATGCCTAAAGATAAACCAAGATATTTAATGGGTGTAGGTTCTCCAGATGCGCTAATTGAGTGTAGTATTCGAGGAATGGATATGTTTGACTGTGTTCTTCCTACAAGAATTGCACGTAATGGTACTTGTATGACTTCTAATGGTCGCTTAGTCATTAAAAATGCGAAATTTGCTGATGATTTAAGACCTTTAGATGAAAATTGTGATTGTTATACTTGTCAAAATTACTCTAGAGCGTACATTCGTCACTTAATTAAAGCAGAAGAAACATTTGGTATACGCCTTACTACTATCCATAATTTACATTTTCTGCTAAAATTAATGGAAGATGTTAGACAAGCCATTCGCGAAGATCGTCTTCTAGATTTTAAAGAAGAATTTTTCGAACAGTATGGTTTGAATGTTGAAAATCCCAAAAACTTTTAAATAGAGGAGTTATAAAAATGCAATTTACTTCATTAATTATTCCAATTTTATTAATTGTATTAATGTGGTTCTTTTTAATCAGACCACAACAAAAACGTGCTAAAGAGCATCGTGAAATGATTAGTCGTGTGGAAGCAGGACAAAGAATAACAACTATCGGTGGTATTAAAGGAACTGTTAAAGCAGTGGATGAAACAACTGTAGTTATTACAGTTAATGGTCATGGTACAGAAATGACATTTGAAAAGCCTGCTATTAAACAAGTAGATCCTTCATAATACACGATCAACTTATAAAAAGGATGAAACGCTGACTGTTTCATCCTTTTTAATTTGCAATAGTTTATACAAACAAACACATGATAAACTTAAAAAATTATAAATAACGATAACTATTAAATTTAAGTTAAATATCGTAGTGACTAATTTCACTAATTGTTTGAGTATGTTACTATATATAAGTTGACAAATATTGTTAAAAAGAATTAACTTGCGTAACAAATTGCAGATAAAGTATTCTATATACATACGTAAATAATGAGGTGTTCATGTGAAAAAAGTAAGTAGAATCATAGCATTCTTACTATTAGTTGTCTTGCTTTTCGGTGGAATGGCAGTCACTTATAAAAATGTAATTAAGAATGTTAATCTAGGATTAGATTTACAAGGTGGATTTGAGGTACTTTATCAAGTTGATCCATTACATAATGGCGATAAGATAAATAAAAAAGCGCTACAATCAACAGCGCAAACCTTAGAAAACCGTGTCAATGTATTAGGTGTCTCTGAACCAAAAATTCAAGTTGAGGAACCAAATAGAATTCGTGTTCAACTTGCAGGGGTAACTGATCAGAAAGAAGCACGTAAAATTTTATCATCACAAGCTAATTTAACCATTAGAGATGCTGATGATCATGTAAAATTAAATGGTTCTGATATTAAACAAGGTTCTGCAAAACAAGAGTTTAAGCAAGAGACGAATCAACCGACAGTTACTTTTAAAGTGAAAGATAAAAATAAATTCAAAAAAGTAACAGAAGAAATCTCTAAAAAACGTGACAATGTCATGGTAGTTTGGCTAGATTTTGAAAAAGGCGACAGTTATAAAAAAGAAGCACAAAAGAAAAATCCGAAATTTATATCAGCAGCTAGTGTTGATCAACCAATCAATTCAGATAGTGTAGAGATATCTGGTGGTTTTAAAGGCCAAGAAGGTGTTAAAAAAGCTAAGCAAATTTCTGAGTTGTTAAATGCGGGGTCATTACCTGTAGATTTAAAAGAAATTTATTCAAACTCTGTAGGCGCTCAATTTGGACAAGATGCTTTAGATAAAACTATCTTTGCTTCATTTATTGGTGTCGCACTTATCTATCTATTTATGTTAGGTTTCTATCGTCTACCTGGTTTAGTAGCCATCATAGCTTTAACAACATATATTTATTTAACACTAGTAGCATTTAATTTCATTTCTGGTGTTCTTACTTTACCGGGTATTGCAGGACTGGTACTTGGTGTAGGTATGGCAGTAGATGCCAACATCATTATGTACGAAAGAATTAAAGATGAACTTAGAATTGGTCGAACAATTAAACAGGCATTTTCAAAAGCTAATAAAAGTTCTTTCTTAACAATCTTTGACTCAAACTTAACAACTGTTATCGCAGCGGCTGTGCTATTCTTCTTTGGTGAAAGTTCAGTAAAAGGTTTCTCTACAATGTTGTTATTAGGTATTTTAATGATATTTGTAACAGCTGTATTCTTATCAAGATTCTTATTATCTTTACTAGTATCATCAAATGTCTTTAAGAAAAGTTACTGGTTATTCGGTGTTAAAAAGAAAGACAGACATGATATTAATGAAGGTGTTGAAGTACACGATTTAAAAACTTCATTTGAAAAATGGAACTTTGTTAAGTTGGCTAAACCATTAATTGGTTTAAGTATCCTTATTGTAATAGTCGGTGCAGTAATCTTATACATTTTTAAACTTAATTTAGGAATAGACTTCTCAAGTGGTACAAGAGTAGATTTCGAATCTAAAGATGCATTGACTCAAAATAAAATTGAACAAGTTGTTAAAGATACTGACTTAAAAGCTGATCAAATTCAAATTAACGGCAAAGGTAATAAAGCTGCAACAATTCAATTCAAACAAAACTTATCACGTGCTCAAGATAATAAATTGAATGATGCGATTAAATCTGAATTTGGTGATACGCCACAAATCAATACGGTATCTCCAATTATAGGGCAAGAGTTAGCTAAAAATGCTATGCTTGCTTTACTATATGCAGCTATTGGTATTATTATTTACGTATCATTAAGATTTGAATGGCGCATGGGCTTATCATCAGTGTTAGCATTACTACATGATGTATTCATCATAGTTGCTATCTTCAGTTTATTTAGAATAGAAGTTGATTTAACTTTCATTGCGGCCGTATTAACTATTGTAGGTTATTCTATTAATGATACGATTGTAACGTTTGACCGTGTACGTGAAAATTTACAAAAAATTAAAGTAATCACTTCTACAGAACAAATTGATGATATTGTAAATAGATCAATCAGACAAACGATGACACGTTCAATCAATACAGTGTTAACTGTCTTAGTTGTAGTTATTGCAATACTATTATTTGGTGCACCAACTATCTTTAACTTTACATTAGCATTATTCATTGGATTGATTTCAGGTGTGTTCTCTTCAGTATTTATTGCTGTACCTCTTTGGGGTATTATGAAAAAACGTCAATTGAGAAAAACACCAAATCATAAATTAGTAGTGCATAAAGAAAAACGTTCAAATGATGAAAAAATATTAGTTTAAGACGCTATCTTATAGATCCCGAGATTATTTTAACTAAAGTAATCTTGGGATTTTTTGTATATTTATTGAAATGAAGTAATGCGTTGGCTATGAATTCAGATTTATTATTATTTGAATTATGTAATGATATGGGAGTGGGACAGATATGAATTTTATATGAAATTTATGTCGTAGATGCCCGTTTTGCACATTAATGTAAAATCCATACATGGATTTTTGATGACGGGTCCCTTGCCCAACTTGCATTGTCTGAAAAAACTGACTAACCAGTTTTTTTGTGTTGGGTCCCTTCCACTTCGGCAAGACTGACTAGGTTTGTAAAACGTGACATATCAGTATTTTACAAACCAGATAGTTACTGACAAATTCTTGAATTTAAGTGTGAAATATTTTTGTGCCAAGCTCTAAAGTGAGCAGATAAATGATTCGATGTTTTTCAAATTCTACTTATGATATTAGCGCTATTTATGACAAATTTTAATTTGATTTGTTATAATAGAGGTCTTGAATTGCAACTTAATGTTTAAAACTATTTCAAAATTAGGTATAATGCTTTTGGAAAAGAGGCGTAACACAATGATTAAATCGAAATATAAATGGCATTTACAACAACCAACTGAATATATCTCAGGTCAAGTCATGGCTAAATTTAAATTAACGCCTATAGTTAAGAAAATTTTAGAAAGTAAGTCACTTGTTGAAGAAAATCAAATTGATGCTATTATCAATGATGGTGTTATTGATTATGATCCATTTAAATTAAGCGACATGTCTAAAGCAGTTGAACGGATCAATACTGCTATTGACAATAAAGAAAAGATACTTGTATATGGAGATTATGATGCAGATGGTGTAACTTCTACTACAATATTAGTTACGACATTACAACGTCTTGGAGCACAAGTTGGTTGGTATATTCCTAATCGATTTTCTGAAGGTTATGGTCCGAATGAATTAGCCTTTAAAAATGCTCATGATGAAGGTATTTCATTAATTATTACTGTAGATAATGGTATACAAGGACATAATGAAATTGACATGGTTCAAAAGTTAGGTGTAGATGTTATAGTTACAGATCACCATGAAATAGGAAACACTTTACCGTTAGCTTATGCTATTGTTCATCCAATGCATCCTAATTTTGAATATCCTTTTCAACAACTTTGTGGTGCAGGTGTCGCATACAAATTAGCGCAAGCACTTTTAGGTGATGTACCTCATTATTTTAAAGCTTTAGTAGCGATAGGTACCATAGCTGATTTAGTATCTTTAACGGACGAGAATCGTTCATTAGTAAAACAAGGTTTAGCTCAATTAAATGATGACTGTCCTGTTGCCATCAAAGCGTTATTAAATGAAGCTGGCTATAATGATGAAATTAATGAAGAAACGATAGGATTTATTATCGGACCGAGATTAAATGCAGTAGGACGTTTAGAGGATGCATCGCTTGCCTGTGAACTATTAATGACCGAGGATGAAGAAGAAGCAGTATTTTTAGCTGAACAAGTTGAGCATTTTAATAGAGAACGTAAAGATATAGTAGCAGCTATTACTGAAGAAGCTATGGCTATGGCTGAAACGCAAGTTAATGATGGAAACTTATTTTTATTATTAGCTAAAGAAAATTGGCATGAAGGTGTCTTAGGGATTGTAGCTTCTAAAATAGTAGAAACTTATGCGTTACCGACATTAATTTTAAATATTGATCGAGAACAAAATCATGCCAAGGGTTCAGCAAGATCGATAGCACAGGTATCTATGTTTGAAATTTTAAATGCACATCACGATTTAATTGCCAAATTTGGAGGCCATCATATGGCAGCAGGTATGACAATGAACATAGATAACATTGACGAGCTATCTACTGGTCTAAATCAATGGATGACAACGTTACAGCAAACGACATCTTTAGATCCTGTGAAAAAGGTAGATGTTATGTTGAATGAACAAGATATAACAATCAAAAATATTAAAGATATTAATAAATTGCGACCTTTTGGTACAGATTTTAATAAGCCTTTATTTGAACTGAATGACTTAACAGTTGGTTCAGTTAAAGCTATCGGTCAAGATAACAAACATTTGAAATTAGCTTTAGGTGACAATAAGATAACTGCTTTATATTGGCAACATGGTCATTTAGCTTCTGAATTACAAGATCAACAGCCTATTAATGTACTCGCTAATATACAAATTAATGACTGGAATGGCAATCAAACACCACAACTTATTATTGAAGACATTGCCATGAATCAACAACAAATTCTTGATTATCGTAGTAAACGTAAACAAGTACCTTATACAGATCATGAAGCTAATATGATTGTGTTGATTCATCCGAAAAGTGACAAGACTAATAGTAATGAATATTTTTATGGTGAAATAGTTGAGGGTCATTTTGATAAAGTTGTTTTAAAAGATCTACCGGAAAAAATGGAAGATTTAGCAATAACTTTAAATCATATGAATTTTTCACAATTATATTTAGTGTTGCAACATAGTAATTCAATTTATTTTGAAGGCATGCCTCATATGGATACGTTTAAAAAGTGCTATAAAGCATTAATCACAAAACAACAATTAGATTTACAACAACATGGTATGCATTTATGTCAATATTTAAATGTTAAACCTAATATTTTAAAATTTATGTTGAAAGTATTTTTAGATTTAAACTTTATCGTAGAAGAAAATGGTATAATTAAGATAAATAACCAACCAGATAAAAGGTCTATTGAATCAAGTAGAATTTATCAGTTAAGACAGCATAGGATGGAAGTTGAACAACGTCTTTTATATGACGAATTTACACAAATTAAGGAATGGATTAAGTCACAATTGTCTTGAGCAATTTAGGAGGAAGAAGTTAATGGATTTAAAACAATATGTATCAGAAGTGCCAGATTGGCCACAACCCGGAGTAAGCTTCAAAGATATTACTACAATTATGGATAATGGTAAAGCATACGGTTATGCAACAGATCAAATAGTTAAATATGCCAAAGATAGAAATGTAGATCTTGTTGTTGGTCCTGAAGCCCGTGGCTTTATTATTGGTTGTCCAGTTGCCTATTCAATGGGCATCGGCTTTGCACCTGTTAGAAAAGAGGGAAAATTACCTCGTGAAGTAATACGTTATGAATACAATTTGGAGTATGGTACTAATGTTTTAACAATGCATAAAGACGCTATTAAACCAGGGCAACGTGTGTTAATTACTGATGATTTATTAGCAACTGGTGGTACCATTGAAGCAGCAATCAAGCTAGTTGAAAAACTTGGCGGCATTGTTGTTGGTATTGCATTTATAATTGAATTAAAATATTTAAATGGTATTGAAAAAATAAAAGATTATGATGTAATGAGTTTGATTACTTATGATGAATAGTCTTTGCTAAAGACTTTAAGAAAGATGAAGATTCTATAATTAATTGTTGATATATGATGATTTCTGTATTATCCATATTATTTGAAAACAATTTAATATAGAATCTTTTTTATATTATTAATAAAGTGTTAAGAAATTGAGCTTTAATGCGTAATTAGCCCATTTATTTATTTATTAACTTGTAGTATCATAAAACTAATATTAAAAAATTTAAGTGACTATCTTACTTTAATTTTTATAAATCTAAAAATGTAAAATTAGAATGGTTCAAATCAAGAAATAAGAAATAATCAATTCAAGAAATAACAAACTAATCAATTAAATGAACGTTTATAATCGTTATAGTTTATTAAGGGCAAAGTAATAAAGATGAATGGGGTGTCATATTTTGAATAACGAATATCCTTATAGCGCAGACGAGGTACTTCATAAAGCTAAATCATATTTGTCAGCACACGAATATGAATATGTGTTAAAAAGTTATCATATTGCTTATGAAGCACATAAAGGCCAATTTCGTAAAAACGGATTGCCATATATTATGCATCCTATACAAGTAGCAGGTATTTTAACTGAAATGCGCCTAGATGGTCCTACTATTGTGGCAGGATTTTTACATGATGTCATAGAAGATACACCATACACATTTGAAGACGTTAAAGAAATGTTTAATGAAGAGGTAGCACGAATTGTTGATGGTGTAACAAAACTTAAAAAAGTTAAATATCGTTCAAAAGAAGAACAACAAGCTGAAAACCACCGTAAATTATTTATTGCTATAGCTAAAGATGTACGTGTTATTTTAGTGAAATTAGCAGATAGACTACATAATATGCGTACATTAAAGGCAATGCCAAGAGATAAGCAAATTAGAATTTCAAGAGAAACTTTAGAAATTTATGCACCTTTAGCACACCGTCTAGGTATCAATACAATTAAATGGGAATTGGAAGATACTGCTTTAAGATACATTGATAATGTTCAGTATTTTAGAATTGTTAATTTAATGAAAAAGAAACGTAGCGAACGTGAAGAATATATTGAAAAGGCCATAGATAAGATAAGTACTGAAATGGAACGTATGCAAATTGCGGGAGAAATTAATGGTCGACCAAAGCATATTTATAGTATTTATCGCAAAATGATGAAACAAAAAAAACAATTTGATCAAATTTTTGATTTATTAGCAATTAGAGTCATTGTTAATTCTATTAATGATTGTTATGCCGTTTTAGGTTTAGTGCATACTTTATGGAAACCGATGCCAGGTCGATTTAAAGATTATATTGCCATGCCAAAACAAAATATGTATCAATCACTGCATACAACAGTCGTAGGACCTAATGGGGATCCATTGGAAATACAAATTCGTACCTTTGATATGCATGAAATAGCTGAGCATGGTGTCGCAGCACATTGGGCTTACAAAGAAGGTAAAACAGTTAATGAAAAAGATCAAAGCTATCAAAACAAATTAAATTGGTTAAAAGAATTAGCTGAAGCGGATCATACATCTTCTGATGCACAAGAATTTATGGAAACGTTAAAATATGATTTACAAAGTGATAAAGTGTATGCATTTACACCAGCCAGTGATGTCATTGAATTACCGTATGGCGCAGTACCAATAGATTTTGCATATGCAATTCACAGTGAAGTTGGTAATAAAATGATTGGTGCCAAAGTTAATGGTAAAATTGTACCGATTGATTATATGTTACAAACGGGTGATATAGTTGAAATACGTACCAGTAAGCATTCATATGGACCGAGTAGAGATTGGTTAAAAATTGTAAAATCATCTAGTGCTAAAGGAAAAATTAAAAGTTTCTTCAAAAAGCAAGATCGTTCTTCAAACATCGAAAAAGGACGCTCAATGGTTGAATTTGAAATTAAAGAACAAGGTTTCCGAGTTGAAGATGTCTTAACAGAAAAAAATATACAAGTTGTGAACGAAAAATATAATTTTGCAAATGAAGAAGACTTATATGCTGCAGTAGGTTTTGGTGGTGTCACTGCATTACAAATTGTCAATAAATTAACTGAAAGACAGCGTATTTTAGATAAACAACGTGCTTTAAACGAAGCACAAGAAGTTACTAAATCAGTTCCAATTAAAGATAATATTATTACCGATAGTGGTGTTTATGTTGAAGGACTTGAGAATGTTTTAATTAAGCTGTCAAAATGTTGTAATCCAATACCTGGAGATGATATTGTAGGATATATCACTAAAGGTCATGGCATCAAGGTTCATCGTACTGATTGTCCAAACATAAAAAATGAAACAGATCGTTTAATTGCTGTCGAATGGGTAAAATCAAAAGATGAAACTCAAAAATATCAAGTTGATCTAGAAGTAACAGCATACGATCGAAATGGTTTACTTAATGAAGTATTACAAGCTGTTAATTCTACTGCTGGTAGTTTAATTAAAGTATCTGGTCGTTCTGATGTTGATAAAAATGCAATTATAAATATTAGTGTGATGGTTAAAAACGTTAATGATGTCTATCGTGTTGTTGAAAAAATAAAACAACTTGGTGATGTATATACTGTTTCAAGAGTTTGGAACTAGGAGGTGTAAATAGTGAAAGTAGTTGTCCAAAGAGTTAGATCAGCTTCAGTGACAAATGACACAATAAATAATCAAATTAATAAAGGTTATTGTCTTCTTGTAGGTGTAGGACAAGATTCTACCAAACAAGATGCTGAAGTATTAGCTAAAAAGATTGCTAATGCTAGACTATTTGAAGATGCTGAAGATAAATTGAATTTCAACATTCAACAAATTGAAGGTGAAATTTTATCTATTTCACAATTTACTTTATATGCTGATGTTAAAAAAGGAAATCGACCAGGATTTTCAAATTCAAAAAATCCTACCGAGGCAAATGAATTATATGAATATTTTAATGACTGTTTACAATCATTTGATATACCAGTTAAAACAGGTGAGTTTGGTACACATATGAATGTAGAAATTAACAACGATGGTCCTGTTACCATTATCTATGAAAGTCAGGATGGCAAAATTCAATGACAAAGATAAGTACATGGTTAGCTAACAATGGTCTCAAAAATAAGAGGACATTAATTATTGTTATCGCATTTGTATTATTTATCATTTTTTTATTTTTATTATTAAATAGCAATGATGAAAATAATGGTAACATCACAGTTACAGAAAATGCAGAGTTACGTACTGGTCCTAATGCTGCCTATCCAGTTATTTATAAAGTTGATAAAGGGGATCATTTTAAAAAAATAGGTAAATCTGGAAAATGGATTGAAGTTGTCAACACGTCTAATGATGAAAAAGGTTGGATTGCAGGTTGGCATACAAATCTAGATATAACTGAAGATGCCACAAAAACTAAAAATGCCCTAAAAGGTAAAACAGTAGTACTTGATCCTGGTCATGGTGGTAGTGACCAGGGGGCATCAAGTACTACTAAATATAAGAGCTTAGAAAAAGAATATACACTAAAGACAGCTAAAGAGCTTAAATCTTTTTTAGAGGATGAAGGTGCTACTGTTAAAATGACGCGTAAGGACGATACTTATGTGTCACTTGATGATCGAAATGTTAAAGGCGACGTGTATATTAGTATACATAACGACTCGTTAGAGTCACCAAATGCGAATGGAGCAACCGTTTACTGGTTTCATGATAATCAGCAACAACTTGCTAATACATTAAACTCAGCAATTCAAAAAAAGGCTTTACTCTCTAACCGAGGTGCGAGACAACAAAACTATCAAGTTTTAAGACAAACTAATATTCCAGCAGTATTACTAGAGCTAGGTTACATTAGTAACCCAACAGATGAAAATATGATAAAAGATCAATTACATAGACAAATAGTTGAAAAAGCAGTTATTGATGGACTTAAACAATATTTTTCAGCTTAATACTTGCATCTTAAGTTTAAAATCGTTATGATGAATAGTGAATTTTATATTAAAAACCGCTATGATTCTTGAAATGTTAACTGAAATAGGTAATGATGATTCAATTCATGATAATCATGTAGAAATATAATCCTAGGCTGAAAGATTATACTGAGTATGTTAATCATTTGAACACAAGAAGAGGTGTTTCATTTTAACAGTGAAACCGGGGAACGTACGTTAAACGTTTTGAGTGGATTAATGTTGATATTATTCTAGTACTAAATCGAGTAATGAAACAATAATCAATTAGGGTGGCAACACGGAATTTCGTCCCTTGTGCAGTTAGGTTACTAGCTGTGCAGGGGCTTTTTTATTTTTTAACTATAAGAAATGAATAACATAATGTATGTGATAAACGCGTTTACTAAAAATTTGATAAAGGAGTTGTTTGCTTATGATTAAGATTCCAAGAGGGACACAAGATATCTTGCCAGAAGAATCTAAAAAATGGCGTTATATTGAAAATAAGTTAGATGAATTAATGACGCTATATAATTATAAAGAAATTAGAACACCCATTTTTGAAAGTACTGAATTATTTGCACGCGGTGTTGGAGACTCGACTGATGTAGTTCAAAAAGAAATGTATACATTTAAAGATAAAGGTGATCGAAGTATTACGCTCAGACCTGAAGGTACTGCTGCTGTAGTGCGTTCATATATAGAACACAAAATGCAAGGTAATCCAAATCAACCGATTAAACTTTATTATAATGGTCCTATGTTTAGATATGAACGTAAGCAAAAAGGACGTTATCGTCAATTTAATCAATTTGGTGTTGAAGCTATTGGTGCGGAAAATCCAAGTGTAGATGCTGAAGTATTAGCTATGGTTATGCATATATATCAATCATTCGGCTTGAAACATCTGAAATTAGTAATCAATAGTGTTGGTGATATGGATTCACGTAAAGAATACAATGAAGCATTAGTAAAACATTTTGAACCAGTCATTGATGATTTTTGTTCAGATTGTCAAGCACGCTTGCATACGAATCCTATGCGAATTTTAGACTGTAAAGTAGATCGTGATAAAGAGGCTGTGAAAACAGCGCCACGTATCACTGAATATTTAAATGAACACTCTAAGCAATATTATGAGCAAGTCAAATCGTATCTAGATGAGTTAGCAATACCATATATTGAAGATCCAAATCTTGTGCGAGGATTAGATTATTACACACATACTGCATTTGAATTAATGATGGATAACCCAAATTATGATGGTGCAATTACAACTTTATGTGGTGGTGGTCGTTATAATGGATTATTAGAACTATTAGATGGACCAAGTGAAACAGGTATTGGTTTTGCCTTAAGTATAGAACGCTTATTACTTGCACTAGATGAAGAAGGTATCGATTTAGATGTTGATGAAGAATTAGATTTGTTTGTTGTAACAATGGGTGATGAGGCTGAGCGTTATGCTGTTAAATTACTCAATCAACTTCGTCACGCAGGTGTTAAAGTCGATAAAGATTATTTACAACGTAAAATTAAAGGACAAATGAAACAAGCTGATCGCTTAGGTGCAAAATACACTGTCGTCATTGGTGAACAAGAATTAGAAAATAATCAAATTAATGTAAAAAATATGCAAACAGGTGATTCTGAAACAATTCAGTTAGATCAACTTGCAGCATATTTTAGGAAATAGAAAGGGAGTTTAAAAATGGCTAAAAGAACAACTTATTGTGGTTTAGTTACTGAAGAATTATTAAATCAAGAAATTACTTTAAAAGGTTGGGTACACAATCGTCGTGATTTAGGAGGCTTAATCTTTATTGATTTAAGAGATAGAGAAGGGATTGTTCAAATCGTTTTTAATCCTGACTTTTCAGAAGAAGCTTTAAAAATTGCTGAAACTGTGCGTTCAGAATATGTTGTAGAAGTACAAGGGGTTGTAACGAAACGTGATCCTGAAACAGTTAATCCTAAAATCAAAACTGGACAAGTAGAAGTTCAAGTTTCTAATATTAAAATTATTAATAAATCAGAGACACCTCCATTTGCAATTAACGAAGATAATGTCAATGTTGATGAAAATATTCGTTTAAAATATAGATATTTAGACTTACGTCGTCAAGAATTAGCTCAAACATTCAAAATGAGACATCAAATCACAAAATCAATTCGTCAATACTTAGATAATGATGGTTTCTTTGATATTGAAACACCAGTGTTAACGAAATCAACACCTGAAGGTGCACGTGACTATTTAGTTCCTTCACGTGTTCATGAAGGTGAATTTTACGCCTTACCTCAATCGCCACAATTATTTAAACAGTTATTAATGATAAGCGGCTTCGATAAATATTATCAAATCGTAAAATGTTTTAGAGATGAAGATTTACGAGCTGATAGACAACCTGAATTTACCCAAGTCGATATTGAAATGAGCTTTGTAGACCAAGAAGATGTCATGGCTATGGGTGAAGAAATGTTGAAAAAAGTTGTCAAAGAAGTTAAGGGAGTAGACTTACAAGACCAATTCCCAAGAATGACATATGAGGAAGCAATGAATCGTTTCGGTTCAGATAAACCAGATACACGTTTTGATATGGAATTAATAAATGTTGGTCAATTAGGTCATGAAATGGACTTTAAAGTCTTTAAAGATACAGTAAATAACGGTGGCGAAATTAAAGCGATTGTAGCTAAAGGTGCTGCTGAACAATATACAAGAAAAGATATGGATACTTTAACTGAATTTGTGAATATTTATGGTGCTAAAGGATTGGCATGGGTTAAAGTTGTTGAAGATGGTTTAACTGGTCCAATTGCACGATTCTTTGAAGATATTAATGTTGAAACACTTAAGTCATTAACAGGTGCACAAGCAGGTGACTTAGTGATGTTCGTTGCTGATAAGCCAAGTGTTGTTGCACAAAGTTTAGGTGCCTTACGTGTTAAATTAGCTAAAGAATTAGGTTTAATTGATGAAACGAAATTAAACTTCTTGTGGGTAACAGATTGGCCATTATTAGAATATGATGAAGATAGCAAACGCTATGTAGCAGCGCATCATCCATTCACATCTCCTAAACAAGAAGATATCGCTAAATTAGATAGTGCACCAGAACAAGCTCAAGCCAATGCATATGACATTGTATTAAATGGTTATGAACTTGGCGGTGGATCAATTCGTATACACGATGGCGAATTACAACAAAAAATGTTCGAAGTTCTTGGATTTACAAAAGAACAAGCACAAGAACAATTCGGTTTCTTACTTGATGCATTCAAATACGGCGCACCACCACACGGCGGTATAGCATTAGGCTTAGACCGATTAGTCATGTTATTAACAAACAGAACAAATTTAAGAGATACAATTGCATTCCCTAAAACAGCTTCTGCTACATGTCTGTTAACAAATGCACCAGGCGAAGTATCAGAAAAACAATTAGAAGAATTATCATTGAGAATTCGTCGTTAATCACTAATTGTTAAAAGTTTTTAAATTATAGTTCTTTAAAATTTCAATACTAAAATATTTATGCTATTATAGCATCATAAGATAGTCATCTGAGTTGTGCGTATGTTTGCTTTTTAATTTGGGCCTAACACTCTTTGATCAGGGAGCCCAATAGGTTTTCTTGCAGCGTACACGCCTTATTACAAGGACGTACAAAACGAGAAACAGGGCACCCACCTGTATATAGCAGGCCGAATGATCAAGCTACTATAACTACGGCAACTCGGACTCTATCAATGCGCAAGACATTGTCTTGCGTATTTTTATGCACATTTTTATGGCTCTCTATTTTTTAGGACTGATAAATAAAAAATGAATAATTTAAAATAAAAAAATATTTTGTTCCACTCACATATGCGTATAAAATAATCATTGATTATTTATTATGAATCAATGTTAAAATATAATATATTATGTTTGTTATAAAATGATTTCAGACGAAATAAGATTATTAAAACTGGCAGTCTACTAATTGCAAAAGAAGAATAAGTGAAATAAGGAATACAATTTGTTGTGAATTCAACTATTGTATATGCAGTTGTTATGGACTGACGATATAAGAACTGCAATAAGGAGATATAACTATGAAACATCAATTTTCAAGAAATGAACTTGCTATAGGTCAACAAGGATTAGATTTATTAAAACAACAAACAGTCGTTGTATTAGGTGTTGGTGGGGTTGGATCATTTGCAGCTGAAGCATTAGCTCGTACTAATATTGGTCACATTATTTTAATTGATAAAGATGATGTTGATATTACAAATGTTAATAGACAGTTACATGCGTTAACTTCAACAATTGGTCAAAGTAAAGTAACATTAATGGAAGAACGTATTAAATTGATTAATCCAGATTGTAAAGTGACATCTTTACATATGTTTTATACTGAAGATACATACGAAGACATCTTTAATAACTATGATATTGATTATGTTATTGATGCTAGTGATACCATTATGTACAAAGTACACTTAATGAAAGAATGTTTGGATAGAGGCATTAAAATGATTTCAAGTATGGGTGCAGCTAATAAAACAGACCCAACTAAATTTGAAATAGCTGATATTTCAAAGACACACACAGATCCAATGGCAAAAATTATTCGTCAAAAATTGAAAAAAGCTGGTATTCGAAAAGGAATCCCTGTTGTTTTTTCTGATGAAAGTCCAATAGTAATTAGAGAAGATGTTAAAGAAGTCGTTGGTGATAAAAATGCAATAAATCGTAAAGGTCAAATTCCACCCTCTTCAAATGCGTTTGTTCCAAGTGTAGTAGGATTGATTTGTGCTAGCTATGTTATTAATGATGTTTTAAAAGACATTCCTGTAACTCGCATTAAAGATAGAGGGCAATAACAACTGATAAACTGAATAACAAGATAGTGACTTAAAAAATCAACCTTCGTTATACGTATTTATATAACGAAGGTTTTTTGGTGTTTTCATAATTTTGGTGTTTTCATAATTTTGGTGTTTTCATAATTTTGGTGTTTTCATAATTTTGGTGTTTTCATAATTTTGGTGTTTTCATAATTTTTGGTGTTTTCATAATTTTGGTGTTTTCATAAGAGTAAGTTGTTATTTACGTTTTTGACGTAAATTGTCATAAATTTCTTTGAATTGTAATTCACTTTTAGAAGTTGTTTTAGGTTCATAGTATTGTCTGTTTTTTAGTTTATCTGGTAGATATTGTTGTACGACATGGCCATTATCATAATTATGAGGATATTTATAACCTATTGCACGTCCTAATTCTTTGGCACCTTGATAATGACCATCTCTTAAATGATCAGGAATTTGTCCTACATGACCTTGTCTAATATCAGATAATGCACTATCGATAGCTGTGATAGCTGAATTAGATTTTGGAGATAGGCATAATTCTATAACAGCTTGACTTAAAGGAATACGTGCTTCTGGCAAACCTAGACGTTCAGCTGATTCAATTGCAGCTAATGTTCGTTGTCCAGCATTAGGTGAAGCTAAACCAATATCTTCGAAACTGATAACTAGTAAACGTCTAACAATTGTTGGTAAATCGCCAGCTTCAATAAGTCGAGCTAAATAATGTAATGCAGCGTTGACATCACTGCCACGAATTGATTTTTGAAAAGCACTCATGACATCGTAGTGCATATCACCATCTTTATCACTAATAAATGCACCTTTTTGTAAGCAATCTTTAGCATCTTGTAATGTAATGTGACGGTAACCATCTTCACTTACTTCTGCACTTAATACAGCTAATTCAAGCGCATTAAGTGCACTACGAACATCGCCTTGACTTTGGGTTGAAAAGTAAGTCATGGCATCATCATTTATGACAGGCTGGTATGATGCTAAGCCACGTTCATTATCGTTTATGGCACGTTCTAATGCGGTATAAATATCTGAACTTTCTAATGGAAAAAGTTCAAAGATTTGTGCTCTTGAACGTATAGCAGGATTAATAGCGTGATAAGGATTTGAAGTAGTTGCTCCAATTAAGACAATTTTGCCATTTTCTAGGTGAGGTAATAGAAAGTCTTGTTTAGCTTTATCCAAACGATGAATTTCATCTAATAACAAAATGACTTGTCCAGACATTTTTGCTTCTTCAACGACAAGTTGCATATCTTTCTTAGTATTAGTAACAGCATTAAGTTGTCTGAACTTATACTGAGTACTGCCAGAAATTGCTTTAGCAATACTAGTCTTACCTATACCAGGCGGTCCATAAAAAATCATTGAAGATAATTTATTAGTCTTAACCATCCTTCTTATGATACCTTTTTCACCAACTAAATGTTGTTGCGAAATGATTTCATCTATGTTTTTGGGTCTCATTCTTGACGCTAATGGTTCAGTACTCACATTTGTCACACCTTTCTAATACTATCTTAACTTAAAAAATGATAAAATGGGAGTAACTAATATTCGAATTAAGTGAGGTTATACAATGAAAATATCAACAAAAGGGAGATATGGACTAACGTTAATGATTTCTCTTGCTAAAAAAGAAGGGCAAGGCTGTATATCATTAAAAACAATTGCTGAGGAAAACAATTTAAGTGATTTATACTTAGAGCAATTAGTTGGTCCATTAAGAAATGCAGGTTTAATTCGAAGTGTTCGTGGTGCAAAAGGTGGTTATCAACTAAGAGTGCCAGCTGAAGAAATATCAGCAGGCGATATTATCAGACTGTTAGAAGGACCAATAACCTTTGTAGAAAGCATCGAATCAGAACCACCTGCGCAAAAACAATTATGGCTACGTATGAGAGATGCAGTCAGAGATGTGTTAGATAATACAACCTTAAAATATTTAGCAGATTACAATGAAACAAATGAAAATTTAGATGGTTACATGTTTTATATATAATAACTTAAAAAATATGTCTTATGTTTAGTTGACCTTGTTTGTGGTATACACTAATATACATCAAATAAGGTTTTAAAATTGATAACATAATTTTATACTTTGATGTAATCAAACATTTGTTAAGGAGAGTATTATTATGAGTTTCATGGATAAAGCAAAAGACGCCGCTGAAAAATTTAAAAATAGTGATAACAAACAAGTTGAACAAGTGAAAGAAAAAATTAATGAGTACACTGGTGGTAACAAAGAAAACGACCACAAAGAAGATAAAAAAGATGACAAATAAAACTCAAAAGCATCCGTAAGTTATTTTTAGTTGCGGATGCTTTTTTTCATATTCAAAATTCAAAAATCGGACTGATAGAAAATAACTTAAAATTTTCTATCAGTCCGATTTTTTATAGAGCAAAAAATTTTAATACTCAGTGTCTAGTTTAGTTGAAGTATAAAGTTTAATTCACTTTTACTATCAAAGATGATTTTTAAATAAGTTATACATGTTCTTTATTCAATTCATCAATCACGTTAGCAAATCGACGATATGATTCAACTTGTTGTTCTTTATCATAAATATAACTAATAGCCATAAATTCATCAACTTGACCATATTCAGACATGAAATCTTTGATTTGTTGTTTGACTGATGATTCAGAACCTACAAGTGACGTTTGTAATCTTGCATTTGCCATAGCGTATTCCCTAGGAGATAGTAAACTCTGTAAATTATTTGTCGGTGGTTGAACAGGTTGCATACGTCCTCTAGTAATACTAACCATAACTTGCGCCATTGTTGTTGCAAGAAATTGTGCTTCATCGTCAGTTTCAGCAACGATTGTATTTAAACAAACCATGACATAGGGTTGGGATAGCACATCTGAGGGTTCAAATAGTTCTTTATAAATAGCAATTGCTTCTTTCATTTGTTGAGGTGCAAAATGTCCAGCAAAGACATAAGGTAATCCCATTCTTGCTGCTAAATGAGCTGAGTCAGTTGATGAGCCAAGAATATATAATGGAACTTGTTTATTTACTGCAGGATAAGCACGTACATAGGCTTGTTGACTAGCCGGTCCAAAATATTGTTGTAATGAAGCGACTTCTTCTGGAAATTTATAGACCCCATCATGTTGGTCTCTACGTAAGGCACTCGCAGTCATCATATCAGTGCCTGGTGCACGACCTAAGCCTAAATCAACTCGGTTAGGAAACATAGTTGCCATAGTACCAAATTGTTCTGCAACAATAAGTGGGGCGTGATTAGGTAGCATGATACCACCTGATCCTACTTTAATACGTTGTGTATGTTCAAGCGTATGTTGAATTAATAATGCAGTAGCTGAACTTACTAAAAATGGTGCATTATGGTGTTCAGCAATCCAATAACGCTCATAATTTAAATCATCTAAATGTTGCGCTAATGTCACCATATCTTTGATTGCTATACTTTCATCTTCACCTTCACGAATTGGAACTAAATTTAAAGCTGAATACTTAATAGACATATTATGTCAGCATCCTTTCATTTTTATAGTATTTGCAGTATAGCAATTGAATGGACTTTTAAATATAAAACTGCTCATAGTTATAACTTTTTAAAGTTTAAACAAGTTACAACATAAAAGTTAACACGATTTTGTTATGACTATCGTAAAAAGTGAGTATGAAATGTTACTATTAATATATCTTTGAAATTAAACATTTAAAACAGAACAGTAGAAAAATAGCATGTAAGGTGCTATTATTGGAACATTGATAAAATTGTGAGGAGTGTCCTAACATGGAAATTTATGCAGATTATGCTGCGACCACACCAGTAAAACCTGAAGTTATTGATGTTATGACTAAGATGTATCAAACACATTATGGCAACCCATCATCTATTCATACTATTGGTAGAGATGCACGAAAATATTTAGATCAATCAAGACGTCAAATAGCACAAATTTTAGGTGCAAAACCAAACGAAATTATTTTTACAAGTGGTGCAACAGAATCTAATAATACTGCTATAAAAGGTATTGTGAAAGCAAATGAACAACTCGGTAATCATATCATCACTTCAAAAATTGAACATCATTCCGTTTTACATGTCTTCGAACAACTTGAAAAAGAAGGTTATGATGTCACTTATCTTGATGTCGATGATACTGGAGCTATTGATTTAGACCAACTTGCAGAAACGATTAACGATCAAACGATTCTGGTTTCAATTATGTTTGTTAATAATGAAGTTGGTACAGTACAACAAATATATGATATAGAAGATATTATTGCTGATACGCATGCATTTTTCCATGTTGATGCAGTACAAGCTATAGGACATTTAGATATAAAATTTGAAGACTTTAACATAGATGCTATGAGTATTACGGCGCATAAATTCGGCGGACCAAAAGGCGTTGGCGCTTTATTAATTAAAGACCATTTACCAATTGATTTTATGCAACTGGGTGGTGAACAAGAATTCAAACGTCGTGCAGGTACTGAAAATTTACCTCAAATTGTTGGAATGGCTAAGGCATTAGAATTAGCAGATGAAAATAGAGATAACAATAACTTGCATTTAATGAATTTAAAAGAACAATTCTTAGTTAAGTTACAAGAAAGGGCCATTCCTTTCGAATTGAATGGATCGATGACATCGTCAACTGGCCATATTGTCAATTTATATTTTCCATTTATAGAAGTAGAAACAATGTTAACGTTACTTGATTTAGCTCATATATATGTATCGTCTGGTTCTGCATGTACTGCTGGTTCTACGCAACCTTCACATGTCTTAGCTGCAATGTATGAAGACGAAGAACGTGCTCATCATTCAATTAGATTTAGTTTTAATGAACTGACAACAGAAGATGACATAAATAATATAGTAGCAGAAATTCATAAAATATATTTTAAATTTAAGGAGGAATCATAAGTGTCAAACAAAGATATACGCGTCGTTGTTGGTATGTCAGGTGGTGTTGATAGTTCTGTCACAGCACATTTGTTAAAAGAACAAGGCTATGATGTTATCGGCATTTTTATGAAAAACTGGGATGATACAGATGAAAATGGTGTTTGTACTGCAACTGAAGATTATAATGACGTTATTGAAGTTTGTAATCAAATTGGTATACCATATTATGCTGTCAATTTTGAAAAAGAATACTGGGACAAAGTATTTACGTATTTCTTAGATGAATATAAAAAAGGACGCACACCAAATCCAGATGTCATGTGTAATAAAGAAATCAAATTTAAAGCCTTTTTGGAACATGCGATGAATTTAGGTGCTGATTATGTTGCTACAGGGCATTATGCTCGAATTCGTCGTCATGATGATGGACATGTAGAAATGTTACGAGGCGTTGATAATAATAAAGATCAAACATACTTCTTAAATCAATTGTCTCAACAACAACTTTCTAAAGTGATGTTCCCAATTGGTAATATTGAGAAAAGTGAAGTTCGTAAAATCGCTGAGGAACAAGGTTTGGCAACTGCTAAGAAAAAGGATTCAACAGGAATTTGTTTTATTGGTGAAAAGAACTTCAAAACATTTTTATCTCAATATTTACCGGCCCAATCTGGAGAAATGGTGACACTTGATGGTAAGAAAATGGGGCAACATAGTGGTTTAATGTATTATACTATCGGACAACGTCATGGGTTAGGTATTGGCGGTGATGGTGACCCTTGGTTTGTAGTTGGTAAAAATTTACAACAAAATGTATTATATGTAGAACAAGGTTTCCATCATGATGCATTATATAGTGATTATTTAATCGCATCTGATTATTCATTTATAAATCCGGATGATGTAGATTTACAACAAGGTTTCACATGCACAGCCAAATTTAGATACCGTCAAAAAGATACTAAAGTATTTGTACAACAAGAAGATGATCACACTATCCGAGTAACATTTGATGAACCTGTTAGAGCAATTACACCAGGTCAAGCTGTGGTCTTTTATCAAGATGAAGTATGCCTTGGTGGGGCAACTATTGATGATGTCTATAAAACAAGTGGGCAGTTAAGCTACGTAGTTTAGCACATGGTTAGCAATTTTATACTTAGAAGAATTATGACCATCGCTTGCAAGTATATATGGGAGTGGGACAGACATTAATTTTAAATAACATTTATTTAGTAATCCCACCCCGGCAAGACTAACTAGCTTTGTAAAACGTTAATGTATCAATATTTTACAAATCAGACAGTTACTGCCAACTGCTTGAATTTAAGCAGGAAATGTTTGTCTCTGGCTCATAGTACCAATAATGTATTAATCCCTGTCACTAAAATATGGTGATGGGGTTTTTACGCATTAATATAAAGGGCCTTATTTGTCAGTTAAATTGTTCATTTTAAAATTTTTAATTAAGATGTTAAAATAAAATGTAATATAAAAATGATTTAGAATATACCACAGAGTTATAATATAAAAATGTATGCGACTATAGCAGTCTTGTGAGGCTCCTCATTAGACTGCTTCGTTAATTTAATATGAATATGATGCTGTCAATTTCTATCTAAATGAATATTTAAGTGATAATTATACGAGTCAAAACGAGATGGAACAGACATTATTTTTTAACAGATGTTATAATAGTTCAGAAATGAGGGTGAAACATGATTGAGCAACAAACAATATATCAATATATACAGCAAGGAAAAATAGAACAAGCATTACAAGCACTGTTTGATAATATTGAAGAAGAACCTAATACAGTAGAGAATTATATTAATGCAGGAATAGTGTTAGCAGATGCTAATGAAATTGATAAAGCAGAACGTTTTTTCCAAAAAGCGTTAACACTTGATGCCAACAATGGTGTTATCTATTATAATTTAGCTAATCTTTATTATAATCAACAACGATATCAAGATGCTATTAAATTGTATCAACAAGCGCTTGAAACTAAAATAGAACAAGTCGATTGTAATTATATGATAGGGATGTCTTTTAATCAGTTAGAAGCCTTTAAACAAGCACTACCATATTTTATGACAGCTGCAGAGCTGGATCAGCAAGATGATACTGAAATACAGTTTCAATACGGCTTAATTTTATGTCGCTTAGAAATGTTTGATCAAGCTATTCAACAATTACAACATGTATTAACTATTGATTCTGAACATGTAGACGCATTATATAATCTAGGTTTAGCAACATATATGAAGAATGAAAATATTGAAGAAGCTATCACATATTTTCAACGTGCAGTTGATATTGATCCGCAACATTTATTAAGTCAACATGCTTTAAAGACATTTACAATGGCACTAGAGGAGGAATAATATGACGAACCCTACACTTTTTGATTACTCAATGATCAAGGGCGCTGTTGAAGCTATTTTATTTCAAAACAGTGATAATTTTTATACTGTTCTAAAAGTAGATACAATTGAGACAAATGAAGACTTTGATTCGATGCCAACAGTTGTAGGGTTTTTTCCTAATATTGTTGAAGGTGATGTCTATACGTTTAAAGGCCAAATCTTTGAACATCCTAGGTATGGTAAACAACTGAAAGCAGAAACTTTTGAAAAAGAAATGCCACAAACTAAAGAAGCTATTATTAGTTATTTATCAAGTGATTTATTTAAAGGTATCGGTAAAAAAACTGCACAAAATATAGTGAATGCGCTAGGAGATAATGCCATTAACGATATTTTAAATGATGCTTCCATTTTAGACAAAGTACCAAGTCTCCCTAAAAAGAAACAAAAGCAAATTGCTGAGCAGATAGCGGCTAATCAAGAATCAGAAAAAGTAATGATTAGATTGCATGATTTAGGTTTTGGTCCAAAATTATCAATGGCCATTTATCAGTTTTATTTAAGCGAAACAATAGATATTTTAAATAAAAATCCTTATCAATTAATCTATGATATTAAAGGTATTGGTTTTAACAAAGCCGATCAATTAGCTAGAAATATAGGCTTAGCATACAATGATCCTGAAAGATTAAAAGCAGCATTATTATATACATTAGAAGAAGAATGTATTAAACAAGGGCATACATATTTACCTAGTAACGTAGTGGTCGATTTAACGATACAAGTGCTAAATTATCAAAGTAATGATGAAACGATTGATGCATCATTATTAGAAGAAATGTTGCTACATTTAAGTGAAGAAAAAAAACTAATAGTTAAAGAAGAACAAGTTTCTATTCCTAGTCTTTATTATTCAGAAATTAAGAGTGTCCAAAATTTATATCGCGTGGCGACCAATACGACCAAATTAAAAGAAATAGAATTATCAGATTTACAGATGCATATTGGAGAAATTGAAGCGCATAATCAGGTGAACTATGCTGATTCTCAAAAAGAAGCATTACAAATGGCCATAAATTCAAAAGTAATGTTATTGACTGGTGGTCCAGGTACAGGTAAAACAACAGTAATAAAAGGTATTGTAGAATTATATGCAGAGATTCATGGTTTGTCTTTAGATTATGATGATTATGCTAATGATGATTATCCGATTGTGTTAGCAGCACCAACAGGACGTGCATCAAAACGGTTACATGAATCAACAGGACTTGAAGCGATGACCATTCATCGATTGATCGGCTGGAATCAAGACACACAACCTGAAGATATATTAGATAATGAAATCAATGCTAGATTAATTATAATTGATGAGATGTCGATGGTAGATACATGGTTGTTTCATCAATTTTTAAGTGCTGTTCCGTTAGATGCTCAGTTAATTTTTGTAGGAGATGAAGATCAATTACCATCTGTTGGTCCAGGGCAAGTATTTAAAGATTTAATTGATTCAAAAGTTATTTCTAGAGTTAATCTAACGGAAGTTTATCGACAACAAGATGGCTCAAGTATTATTGAACTTGCACATCGAATGAAAATGGGACAGCCAATAGATATTACGCAGCGTTATCATGATCGCAGTTTTATCAACTGTAGTGTCAATCAGATTCCAGATGTTGTAGATAAAGTCGTTACGAGTGCTGTAGCTAAAGGATATAACATGAGTGATATCCAAGTATTAGCACCAATGTATAAAGGGAATGCTGGTATTAAGCGTCTAAATCAAGTACTGCAAGATATTTTAAATCCTAAACAAAAAGATAGTCGTGAAATAGAGTTTGGTGATGTTTTGTTTAGAAAAGGTGATAAAGTTCTTCAACTAGTGAACCGACCAAATGATAATATTTTTAACGGTGACATTGGCGTTATTGTAGGTATTTTTTGGGCGAAAGAAAATGCATTGAATAAAGATGTCTTAGTTGTGGACTTTGAAGGTAATGAAATTACGTTTACTAGACAAGATATGATGGAATTAACACATGCATATTGTACATCTATTCATAAATCACAAGGTTCAGAATTTCCTATAGTCATTATGCCTATAGTTAAACAATATTTTAGAATGTTACAAAGACCTATTTTATATACTGGATTGACACGTGCCAAAACGAGTTTAGTTTTACTAGGAGATCCTGACGCATTTGATATTGGGTTAAAAACACGTGGACAAGAACGTTTAACTCAATTATGTACATTACTTATTGGATATTTTAATAATGGCGGAGAACAGGACAGCAATACTTTATTATCACAAGAGCAACAAGTGGCTAATGACATTGTTGAAGAAGAAATTCGACAAGAGGTCAAAGACGAACCAAAAGAATCGATTTCTCTTGTATTATCAGAAGAAACAATGTTTAAAATTAATCCAATGATTAATATGGGAAATGTATCTCCATATGACTTTATCGAACGTTGACAACTGGATTAATAATAACTAAAATAGAATTAAATTAATATGAAGATGAGTAATTAGTTGTTAGCTTAATAGAGATGTACTGGTTGGTGCAAAGTACAACAGCAACTAACGAACGCTACTTTATATAAAACTGTATAGTCGATTTTAAGTGATAGGTATACATGATAGTTCATAGTATATTTATAACTAGGGTGGTACCGCGAAAACGTTCGTCCCTTTTGAGGATGAACGTTTTTTTATCTTTATGCAACTTAATTGTGCGAATAATTTCCCAAAATTATGTTCCCTCTCAAATTAGATTGATATATAATTATTAACTTTTTATTTATTAGTCCTAAAAATTAGAAAACTATTATTTTTAAAGTTTGAGTATTACTTCAATAGTAAAATGACAGTTGTCGCATAAAATTGGTTGGATTTTCAAATGATGACTATCTAGTATGACACTTAATTGTTCGATGTATACAAATCTTTATTTAACAAGTATAAATTTCAAAAATTAATAGGATGTGTTGATTATGAAAAACTTAAAAGCTAGTGAAATTAGACAAAAATATTTAGATTTCTTCGTTGAAAAAGGTCATATGGTAGAACCTTCAGCACCTTTAGTTCCAATAGATGATGACTCATTATTATGGATAAATTCAGGTGTCGCTACTTTAAAAAAATATTTTGATGGTAGAGAAACACCTAAAAAACCAAGAATAGTTAACTCTCAAAAAGCGATACGTACCAATGATATTGAAAATGTTGGATTTACTGCGCGCCATCATACATTTTTTGAAATGTTAGGAAATTTCTCTATTGGTGATTATTTTAAACAAGAAGCTATTGAATTTGCTTGGGAATTTTTAACTAGTGATCAATGGATGGGTATGGAACCTGAAAAATTATATGTAACTATACATCCTGAAGATACAGAAGCATATCAAATTTGGCACAACGATATTGGTTTAGAAGAAAGTAGAATCATTCGTATTGAAGGTAACTTTTGGGATATCGGTGAAGGACCTTCTGGACCGAATACAGAAATCTTTTATGATCGTGGTGAAGCTTATGGTCAAGATGATCCAGCTGAAGAAATGTATCCTGGTGGCGAAAATGAACGTTTCTTAGAAGTATGGAATTTAGTATTTAGTGAATTTAACCATAATAAAGATCATAGTTATACTCCGTTACCAAATAAAAATATTGATACAGGCATGGGACTTGAGCGTATGGCTTCAGTGTCACAAAATGTTAGAACAAATTATGAGACAGACTTGTTTATGCCAATTATTAAAGAAATTGAAGAAGTATCTGGAAAATCTTATCTTGTCAATGATAGTCAAGATGTGGCTTTCAAAGTTATCGCAGATCATATTCGTACCATTGCCTTTGCTATAGCAGATGGTGCTTTGCCTGCTAATGAAGGCCGTGGCTACGTGTTACGTAGATTATTACGTCGTGCAGTTAGATTTAGTCAAACACTTGGCATCAACGAACCATTTATGTATAAATTAGTTGATATCGTCTCAGATATTATGGAACCATACTATCCAAATGTTAAAGAAAAAGCTGACTTTATTAAACGTGTAATTAAATCAGAAGAAGAACGATTCCATGAAACGTTAGAAGAAGGTTTAACTATTTTAAATCAATTAATCAAAAAAGCAAAAGACACTACAAACGAGATTAACGGTAAAGATGCTTTTAAACTTTATGACACATATGGTTTCCCGATTGAATTAACGGAAGAAATTGCCGGTCAAGAAGGACTTAAAGTAGATATGGCAACGTTTGATTCTGAAATGCAACAGCAAAGAGATCGTGCACGACAAGCTCGTCAAAATTCTCAATCAATGCAAGTGCAAAGTGAAGTACTGAAAAATATTGCAACGCCAAGTGAGTTTGTAGGTTACACAACAACAGAGGCACAGTCTAAAATTACGCATGTTATATATAATGGTGAAGAAGTGACTAATGCTGAAGCTGGAGAAACAATTTACTTCATGTTAGAACAAACGCCGTTCTATGCTGTGAGTGGTGGACAAGTAGCAGATACAGGTATTGTATTTAACGATAATTTTGAAATTGCTGTAACTGAAGTAACTAAAGCACCGAATGGTCAAAACTTACACAAAGGAAACGTACAGTTTGGACAAGTGACGGTTAATGCTGAAGTAACAGCGCAAGTCAATGAGGCAGATCGTCGTGATATTCAGAAGAATCATAGTGCAACGCATTTATTACATGCTGCTTTAAAACAAGTATTAGGTGATCATGTCAATCAAGCTGGTTCATTAGTTGAAGCAGAACGTTTAAGATTTGACTTTTCTCATTTTGGACCAATGACAGAGCATGAAATTGACCAAGTTGAACGTTTAGTTAACGAAGAAATTTGGAAAGGTCTAAATGTTAACATTGAAGAAATGGACATTGCTTCTGCTAAAGCTATGGGTGCAATGGCCCTATTTGGTGAAAAATATGGTGATGTAGTACGCGTAGTTAATATGGCACCTTTCTCAATAGAGTTATGTGGTGGTATTCATGTAAGTAATACTTCTGAAATAGGTTTATTTAAAATTGTCAGCGAATCTGGCACTGGTGCAGGAGTTAGAAGAATCGAGGCATTAACAGGTAAAGCAGCATTCTTATATTTAGAAAACATTCAACAAAAATTCAACACTATGAAGCAACAATTGAAAGTTAAAGATGATAGTCAAGTTGTTGATAAGTTAACTCAATTACAAGAAGAAGAGAAAGAATTATTGAAACAACTCGAACAACGTGATAAAGAAATTACAGCACTTAAAATGGGCAATATTGAAGATCAAGTAGAAGTTATCAATGGTTTTAAAGTGTTGGCTACTGAAGTAGAAGTGGCAAATGCGAAAGCAATACGCTCTACAATGGACGACTTTAAATCAAAATTACAAGATACAATTATTATCTTAGCAAGTAATGTAGATGGTAAAGTATCAATGGTGGCAACTGTACCTAGTGATTTAACAACTAAAATTAAAGCAGGGGATATCATTAAAGAAATGGCACCAATTGTTGGTGGAAAAGGTGGCGGTCGCCCAGACATGGCACAAGGTGGCGGAACACAACCTGAAAATATCTCAAAATCATTAAGCTTTATTAAAGATTACATTAAAAATCTATAATTTATTTTAATATTATTGTATGATGATAGAGAGTTATACTTGTAATTAAAGGAGTGTCGCAAATGGAAAACTTTGATAAAACTATGAAATTTGATTATGAAGAACTTCCAACACAAAATGTAAGAGATGTCTTAAATAATGTATTTAACACATTAGAAGAACGTGGATATAATGCTGTTAACCAAATCGTTGGTTATTTATTATCTGGAGACCCAGCTTATATCCCGCGTCAAAATGAAGCAAGAAATCAAATTAGACATATCGATAGAGATGTCATTATGGAAGAACTTGTTTCATATTATTTAAAAGAGCAAAGCAAATAACTGATGTTACAGCATAAAATCTTAGGACTTGATGTTGGTAGTAGAACAGTAGGTATTGCGATAAGTGATTTAATGGGTTGGACGGCACAAGGATTAGACACACTCCGTATTAATGAAGAAAATAATGAGTTAGGTATAGATCAATTAGTAGATATTATTAAACAAAATAATGTAGGTACGGTTGTCATAGGACTACCTAAAAACATGAATAATTCAATAGGATTTAGAGGCGAAGCATCATTAGCTTATAAAGAAAAGCTATTAGAAGCTTATCCATCCATTAATGTAGTAATGTGGGATGAACGTTTGAGCACAATGGCTGCTGAAAAGTCATTACTTGAAGCAGATGTTTCACGACAAAAAAGAAAAAAAGTGATTGATAAGATGGCAGCAGTATTTATACTACAAGGCTATTTAGATTCACTACAATAAAAGGAGAATTATATTATGACTGAACATAATCATGATGCAAAATTAGATATTAATAACGAGGAAGAGTTATTAACATTATTTGATGAAGAAGGAAATGAAGTTTTATATCGTAAGGTTTTAGAATTTTATCATCCTGAATTCAAAAAAGAATATGTTATTTTAGCTGAAGAAGGTGCACAATCAGATGATGATGACATGATTGAATTAGTACCTATGATTAACGAACCTGATGAATCTGGTGATGGTGGTAAATTAGTACCAATTGAAACAGATGAAGAATGGGATATGATTGAAGAAGTAGTAAACACAGAAATGGATGACGTTGAATAATTAACATCCATTAATGCTATCAACTTTATTAGGTTCTCTATTTTTTAGGACTGATAAATAGAAAATGAATAATTTTTAAAAAATTAATTTGAAGCCGAGACTCCTGAGGTAGGGACCCAACAAAGAAAAATTCTATACTTAGAATTTTTTCAATAATGTGCAAGACGGGCATAGTTGGGCATTGGGGCCCCAGCAAAGAAAAATTCTGTCAAAAGAATTTTTACTTTAGTGTGCAAGCTGGGGTGCGAGGCTTGAAAATTTAATCTTGTATCAGTCCGATTTGTTAGAGAACCTTCTATTATCGGTGATTTGTTGATATGATAAATAAAATTTTAAACTCTTACATGATTAACGACATCATCATGTAAGAGTTTTTATTTGTCAATAGTAATCTTACATTTACTACTTATATTTTAAGTTAAAATGTGATAAAATATTTTAAGTTAATTTAAATATGAATGATGTGCTTTCGTACACAAAATAGTAATGCATCAACTATTAAATCAGTCATTTAATTGATTAGCAGCAGTCAATCAATTGTTGAGACTGATTTATTTTATTGCTTTTAACGTAGCGCGACTTAATTTACATAAAGGAAGTATTGAAACATGGATGATCAAAATGCAAAATATTTAATACAATTACATAAGTATCATGATAATCCTATTGAATCCTTACGCACATTTGCAGATGACTATGCTGTACCAATTGTTGACCGTTTAACATTAGACTTGATTAAACAACTCATTCGTATGAATAACATTAAGAATATTTTAGAAATTGGAACTGCTATTGGTTATAGTGCAATGCAATTTGCTTCAATAAATAAAGATATTCATGTTACTACGATAGAACGTGATGATGATATGATTCTTTATGCTAAAGATAATATTCAACAGTTTGGATTTAATGATCAGATTACATTAGTTGAAGGTAATGCACTTGATCAGTTTAATCATGTAAATGATAAGGTCTATGATATGATATTCATTGATGCTGCTAAAGCACAATCAAAGAAGTTTTTTGAAATATATACACCACTTTTAAAAAATCATGGACTCGTAATTACAGATAACGTTTTATATCATGGTTTTGTTTCTGATATAGGCATTGTTAGATCTAGAAATGTCAGACAAATGGTTAAAAAAGTTCAAGAATATAATGAATGGTTGATACAACAACCGGGTTATACAACCAATTTTTTAAATATAGATGATGGATTAGCAATATCAATAAAAGGAGAATGACTATGACGGAATTACTCGTTACACCTAAGTCATTAAGCCATATGGAAACACTTATAGAGTTAGGTGCAGACGCTTTTGTTATTGGAGAACAAAAGTTTGGTTTAAGATTACCAGGAGAATTTAATCGACAAGATATGGAGAAAGCGGTGGAACTTGCGCATAATAACGATAAAAAAGTATATGCAGCTGTAAATGGCTTATTCCATAATTATCATTTAGATGCAGTTGAAAATTATATTGAATTTTTACATGACATAAACGTCGATAGAATTATTTTTGGAGATCCAGCGGTAGTTATGTTTGTTAAACAACAAGACAATCCTATTCCACTGCATTGGAATGCTGAAGCATTAGTAACTAATCATTTTCAATGTAATTATTGGGGGAAAAAAGGTGCTGCAAGAGCAGTATTAGCACGAGAATTAAATTTAGAAGAAATTATCAATATTAAAAAGCATGCTGATGTAGAAATTGAAGTCCAAGTTCATGGAATGACATGTATGTTCCAATCAAAACGTATGTTACTTGGAAATTATTATACATTTCAAGATAGACAAATGAAAATTGAACGTCATAAAGATGATCAATCATTACTATTATATGATGAAGAACGTCAAAATAATTATCCCGTTTATGAAGATTATAATGGCACGCATATCATGTCGCCTAATGATATTTGTTTAATTGAAGAATTAGAACCATTTTTCGAAGCGGGTATTGATTCGTTTAAAATAGATGGTATTTTGCAAAGTGAAGCGTATATTAATGTTGTCACAGAACAATATAGACAAGCTATCGATTTATATAATGAAGATCCAGAAATTTATGAAGATGAAAAATTTATGTTAGTGGATCCAATCGAAGACATACAACCAGAACATCGTCCATTTGATGAAGGTTTCTTATTTAAACAAACGGTATACTAAAGGAGAATAATTATGAAAACAATGGAAGAAATTAAATCAACTCCTAAAACAGTTATGAAGAAACCAGAATTGTTAGCGCCTGCTGGTAATTTAGAAAAATTAAAAATTGCTGTTCATTATGGCGCCGATGCAGTATTTATCGGAGGTCAGGAATACGGCCTACGTTCTAATGCGGATAACTTTACAATGGAAGAAATAGCTGAAGGAGTAGCATTTGCAAACCGTTATGGTGCTAAAATTTATATAACTACTAATATTATTGCTCATGATGAAAATATAGATGGCTTAACAAATTATTTACAAAATCTTGAAAAAACAGGTGCTACGGGTATAATTGTTGCTGACCCATTAATTATAGAAACATGTAAAGAGGTAGCTCCTAAATTAGAAATCCATTTATCTACACAGCAATCTCTTTCCAATTACAAAGCTGTAGAATATTGGAAAGAAGAAGGACTAGATCGTGTAGTATTAGCTCGTGAAACAGGTGCTATGGAAATGAAAGAAATGAAAGAGAAAGTAGATATCGAAATAGAAGCATTTATACATGGGGCAATGTGTATCGCTTATTCTGGTAGATGTACCTTAAGTAATCATATGACAGCTAGAGATTCTAACCGTGGCGGCTGTTGTCAAAGTTGTCGTTGGGATTATGATTTATTAGAAATTGATGAAAATGGAGAATTAGACTTATTTTACGAACAAGGTGATGTTGTACCGTTTGCAATGAGTCCTAAAGATCTTAAATTAATTGAATCTATTCCACAAATGATGGATATAGGGGTAGATTCTCTGAAAATTGAAGGACGTATGAAATCAATTCATTACATTGCAACAGTTGTATCTGTTTATCGTAAAGTAATTGATGCGTATGCGGCAGACCCAGACAATTTTACGATTAATCCTGAATGGTTAGTTGAATTAGACAAATGTGCTAATAGAGATACCGCTCCAGCTTTCTTTGAAGGTACTCCAGGATATGAGGAACAAATGTTTGGACAACAACAATCTAAGAAGTCGCCATATGATTTTTGTGGTTTAGTACTAGATTATGATGAAGAAACACAATTGGCCACAATTCAACAACGTAATAATTTTAAACCTGGTCAAGAAATTGAATTTTTTGGTCCAGAAATAGCAACCTTTAGACAAGTCGTTGAAGCGATTTATGATGAGGAAGGTAATAGTTTAGATGCTGCACGACATCCATTACAAATTGTACAAATAAAGGTTGATCGTCCAATTTATCCAAATAATATGATGAGAAAGGAAATTGGTTAATGAAAGCTACAACGATAATTGGCATTGCTGGTGGCTCTGGCTCAGGAAAGACAACTGTAACGAATGAAATTATGAAAAATCTAGAAGGTCATAGTGTAGCTTTATTAGAACAAGATTATTATTATAAAGATCAATCACATTTAACATTTGAGCAACGCTTAGAAACCAATTATGACCACCCTTTTGCTTTTGATAATGACTTATTAATTCAAAATTTATCAGATTTAAAGAGTGGTAAGGCTGTTGAAGTACCAACATATGATTATGCTAATCATACACGTAGTGATGTTACCATTGATTTTCAACCTAAAGATGTTATTATCGTAGAAGGTATCTTTGCTTTAGAAAATAAGACATTACGTGATATGATGGATGTTAAAATATATGTTGATACAGATGCAGATTTAAGAATATTACGTAGACTTACACGAGATACAAAAGAACGTGGACGTTCAATGGAATCTGTTATTAAACAATATTTAAGTGTTGTCAGACCAATGCATGATCAATTTATTGAACCAACTAAGAAATATGCTGATATAATTATTCCTGAAGGTGGCAGCAATAAAGTAGCTATTGATATTATGACAACAAAAATTCAGACATTAGTTAGTAAGCAATAGTAAACCAAAGTAAAGGAAGTTGACATTATGGAAAATCAAAAACAATATCCAATGACTCAAGAAGGTTATGAAAAGTTAGAACGTGAATTAGAAGAACTAAAAACAGTTAAACGACCAGAAGTAGTTGAAAAAATTAAAGTAGCTCGTTCATTCGGTGACTTATCAGAGAACTCAGAATATGATGCGGCTAAAGATGAACAAGGTTTCATCGAACAAGATATTCAACGCATTGAACATATGATCAGAAATGCTTTAATCATTGAAGACACTGGAGATAATAATGAAGTTAAAATTGGTAAAACAGTAACATTTGTAGAATTACCAGGTGATGAAGAAGAAAGCTATCAAATCGTTGGTTCAGCAGAATCAGATGCATTTAATGGTAAAATTTCGAACGAATCACCAATGGCTAAAGCTTTAATTGGTAAGAAACTAGATGATGAAGTACGTGTACCATTACCAAACGGTGGCGAAATGAACGTCAAAATTGTAAACATTCAATAATTAAATAAATATGATTTAAAAATGCGACTGCAACTATCTATATAATAGTTTGTAGTCGTATTTAAATTTTTTAGAGGCTCTTAGCTTTTGAATAAAAGTATAGAGCCTCTTATGCAGTTGAGTGCAACGAAACAGTAAACCATTAAACTTTTGATTACGATCAAAAGGAATAGAGCCTCTTATGCAGTTGAGTGCAACGAAACAGTAAACCATTAAACTTTTGATTACGATCAAAAGGAATAGAGCCTCTTATGCAGTTGAGAGAAACGAAACTATTTTTATAATTTTAATCTGTAGACTGTATTGTTGTAATCTTATTATTTAATTTCTCTATTTTTTACAAATGATAAATAAGAGTTGAATAATTTATTAGCGTATCAAGCGTTAATATTATTTATAGCTACTAAAAAGTTAACTACATATAAAATTAATATAGTACAATATATATTTTAAGAAATTATTTTTCGATTTGTCTACATTATTAAATGCGATTTGAATTACTTATTAAACAACTAGGTATTTACAATGATACAATATTAAAGTATTCAATAAATAAGATGTTGTAATACAAAGGGGGTAAAGGGCTATGGAAATTAACTATATTAATGAGCAAACTGTGATGCTTTATTTTAACAATGAAATTAGTGAAGAAAATTATAATCAAGTAAATTTAGTAGTGCAACATATTAAAGATAAAAGTCATCCTGCAATTCAAGATATTGTCCCATCATATCGAGCTATATTAATATACTTTAATGAAAAGGAAATTTCAGCTTCTAAATTAATTGAAAATTTAGAACTTAATCGTTTACATAACAAAAGTAATACGCTTGAATTACAACAACAACGTATTATTACAATTCCTGTTGTTTATGGTGATGAATTTGGTCCAGACATTGAAGAAGTGGCTCACTATAATAACATCACAATTGAAGAGGTGATTGAAACGCATGTCAGTAAACCGTACCTCATATATATGATGGGTTTTATGCCTGGTTTTCCATATTTAGGAGGGCTTGATAAACGATTACATACGCCTAGAAGAGATGAGCCAAGAGTCAAAATAACTGCTGGCTCTGTAGGTATTGCTAATAACCAAACAGGTTTATATCCTTTGGATTCACCAGGAGGATGGCAGATTATTGGTAGAACACCCGTCGAAGTTTTTTATTTAAATAGACAGCCGATGACACTATATGAAGCGGGAGATTATATTCAATTTAAATCCATTAGTGCGTCAGAATATTACTCAATAAAAGATCGTATTCAAAATGGTAAATTTGATATTGCAGATTGGGTGGTGACTAAAAATGTCTATTAAAATAATACAAGCTGGCTTGTTTTCTACAATTCAAGATATAGGAAGAATAGGCTATCAACATATTGGATTTTCTGGTGCTGGTGCAATGGATGTTAATAGTTTTCGTTTAGCACAGATTATGATTGGCAATGAAGGGCCTGCAATAGAATATACGATGATAGGTCCAACTATCCAATTTAATGAAGCAAATACATTTGTTTTGTGTGGCGCATATGGTGATTCATTACTTAATAATCAAGCTATTAGTCACCAAACAGTTTATTTTGTAGACAAAGGAGATATCTTAACCATAGGACCATTAAGCCATGGCACAAGAGGCTATATTACGTTTGGTAAGCCACTGGACATTCCTAAAGTAGCGAATAGTTATTCAACCCATACTAGAACTGCTATAGGTGGTTATAAAGGTAGAACATTGCAAAAAAATGACATGATTAACGTACGTCATAATAATAAATATAAAATAAATTTAGGCAAACATGCTGACATGAATCTACTACCTCAAGATAAGTTGATTCATATCATTGAAGGACCACAAATTAATGAATTTTCTACTAAGACCATCGAAACATTGACGCAACAATCATATGTTATTTCTGAACAATCAGATAGAATGGGCTATCGCTTAATTGGTGAAGGTGTTGCACCTATCAACAATGCTGATATTATTTCTGAACCTGTTGCGCTTGGAAGTATACAAGTTCCCAATGATGGACAACCTATTATCTTATTGAATGATAAACAAACAATCGGTGGTTATACAAAAATTGCTACAGTTTGTAAATTTGATTTACCAAAATTGGCTCAAATGAAGCCTAATGATGACATAAAATTCAAATGGCTTGATTTTGAAGTTGCTAAGAAAATAAATGACAAGTTAGAAAATGACTTTGAAATAAATATCAAGACAATGAAGGACAAGCCAACCTATGATATGACAGCGTTAAGACAAACTTCTCAAAAAATTTCTAAAATGTTACAGGGGGCTAATTAAATGAACATAGAACAAATAGAACAATTAATCAAATTAGTAAAAGAAAATGATGTAGCAAAATTTAAATATAAAAATTTCGAAGATGAAATAGAAATTGATTTTACTACAAGTCAACAAGAAGTATCACAACATACTGTAACTCATTCAAATGTTAATGAAGAAGCAACGACATCGAACAAGACAGATAAAACCAATCATAATAAAGAAATTAAGTCACCTATGGTTGGCACATTTTATTTACAAGATAGTAAGGAATTAACAGAACCAATGATTAAAGTTGGTGATGTAATAAATGAAGGTGACATTATTGGATATGTAGAAGCAATGAAAGTATTAAACGAAATTCCAAGTGATGTCACTGGTGAAGTGCAAGAAATCGTTGTCAATCATGGAAGTAACGTAGAATATGATCAAGTATTAGTGCGTGTTAAATAAGGAGGAAAGTCAATGTATCGTTGTTTAATAGCCAATAGAGGTGAAATAGCTGTTCGTATTATTCGAGCGTGTCGTGAAATGAATATTGAAACAGTTGCTATTTATGCCAAAGGTGATGAACAAAGTCTACATGTTCATTTGGCTGATCAAGCAGTATGTATTGGAGAGGCTAATGCTTTAGATAGTTATTTAAATATTGACAGGATAATTGCGGCTGCACATATTACTGGAGCTAATGCGATTCATCCAGGTTATGGTTTTTTATCAGAATCTACTAGATTTGCACAAGTTATCGAAGAAAATGGTCTTAAATTTATTGGACCAACTAAAGAAACGATGCAAATGATGGGAGATAAAATAACAGCTAGACAAACAGTAGATAGTGCTGGTGTACCAGTTATTCCTGGGTCAAAGGATGAAGTGAATAAGGTAGAAGAAATTGAACAATTGGCTGAAGATATTGGATATCCTGTAGTTATAAAAGCTGCTAGTGGTGGTGGAGGTAAAGGTATCAGAATAGTGAAGGAAGCTAAAGACTTGGAAAAAGCTTTAAATGAAGCTAAAAGCGAAGGGCAAAAGTATTTTGATGATGACCGAGTTTATGTTGAAGCTTTTATCCCAGTCGCCAAACATGTTGAAGTTCAGATTATGGGAGATGGCCAACATAATTTTGTTCATCTTGGTGAACGAGATTGTTCAGTTCAACGCAAGAATCAAAAATTAATAGAAGAATCTCCTTGTGCAGCTTTGTCAGAAGAAAGAAGACAACAAATTTGTAATGATGCAGTTAAAGTAGCAAAAGCATCTCATTATAGAAGTGCGGGTACAATTGAATTCTTAGTTACTGAAGATGCACATTATTTTATAGAGATGAACGCTCGTATTCAAGTAGAACATACAGTTACAGAAATGAGAACCGAACGTGATTTAGTCGCTACTCAACTTTATTTATTAATGAATAACCAATTACCATTTAAGCAACAAGATATTAAGTTCAGTGGACATGTGATAGAAGCACGTATTAATGCAGAAAATCCACAAAAGAAATTCCAACCAACACCGGGTAAGGTCAATCACTTACATCTACCACAAGGATTTAATGTAAGGGTAGATTCATTATTATATCAAGGATATCACGTATCACCTTTTTACGATTCATTAGTTGCAAAAGTTATTGTTAAGGCAAATAATCGAGCGTCAGCTATTACCAAATTAAAAGTAACATTAGATGAAATGGTTATTGATGGATTTACTACTACAGCTGACTTTTTATATGCAGTATTGAATTATCCACCATATGCAAATGGTGATGCTCGTGATGTAGATATTAAATTTTTAGAAAAGCATCAAATTATAACAGGAGTGACATTATGATGAAAATAGATTTGAATTGTGATTTAGGAGAAGCGTTTGGAAATTACTCGTTTGGTGGAGATCAACAAATTATTCCATTAATCACATCTGCAAATATCGCTTGTGGTTTTCATGCTGGTGACGAAAATGTGATAAATGGAACTGTTAAATTAGCTAAAGATAATAATGTAGGTATCGGTGCTCATCCAGGTCTACCAGATTTACAAGGATTTGGTAGAAGAAATATGGACATGACACTAGATGAAATCTATAATCTAGTTATTTATCAATTAGGTGCTTTACAAGGATTTTGCAAAATACATCAAGTAAATATCAATCATGTTAAACCACATGGTGCTTTGTATCAAATGGGTGCTAAAAATAAAGATATAGCTCGAAAAATTGCACAAGCAGTTTATGATTTTGATTCTTCGTTAGTTTTTGTAGGATTAGCTAATAGTTATTTAATCTCTGAAGCACAAAAAATAGGTTTAATTACTGCTTCTGAAGTCTTTGCTGATAGAAGGTATGAGAGTAATGGACAGTTAGTAAGTAGAAAAGAAAAAGATGCAGTTATAACTGATACCAATGAGGCGTTGAAACAAGTTATAACAATGGTAACTGAGCAACAAGTTGTATCTAAAGATGGAGAAGTTATTGACTTGCAAGCTGATACAATTTGTGTGCATGGCGATGGTGCACATGCATTAGAATTCGTGACTAACATAAGACAACAGTTAATGAAAGAAGGCGTTGAAATTCAATCGCTATAAGGGGGCTTAAAGATGGGAGAAGATTTAAAACCACAACATCAACAACAAGATTTTCAATTTACTAAAAATCATAAAAGGTTATTACTAGGTTCAGTATTTTTAATGGCAACATCTGCGATTGGACCGGCATTTTTAACGCAAACAGCAGTGTTTACTGCACAATTTTATGCCAGCTTTGCTTTTGCTATATTATTATCAATTATTATTGATATCGGTGCGCAGATTAATATTTGGAGAATTTTAGTTGTCACAGGATTAAGGGGTCAAGAAATTTCAAATAAAGTTTTACCTGGTTTAGGTACAGTGATTTCTATTTTAATTGCTTTTGGTGGCTTAGCATTTAATATTGGTAATATTGCAGGCGCAGGTTTAGGTTTAAATGCTATTTTTGGTATTGATGTTAAATGGGGAGCAGCTTTAACAGCTATTATGGCGATTTTAATATTTGTCAGTAAGAGTGGACAGAAAATTATGGATGTTGTATCAATGATATTAGGTGTCGTTATGATTATAGTCGTAGCTTATGTCATGGTTGTTTCTAATCCTCCATATGGTGATGCTTTAATCCATACTTTTGCACCGGAACATCCTATGAAATTAGTGTTACCTATAATTACGCTTGTTGGAGGAACTGTAGGCGGTTATATTACATTTGCTGGTGCCCATAGAATTCTAGATTCTGGTATTAAAGGTAAACAGTATCTACCATTTGTAAATCAGTCAGCTGTTGCAGGTATTTTAACAACTGGTGTTATGAGAGGTTTGTTATTCTTAGCGGTATTAGGTGTCGTAGTTACTGGTGTCACATTAAGTGCGGAAAATCCTCCAGCTTCAGTTTTTGAACATGCCATTGGACCAATAGGTAAAAATATATTTGGTGTGGTTTTATTTGCTGCAGCGATGTCATCAGTCATAGGTTCAGCATATACAAGTGCAACATTTTTAAAAACATTGCATAAATCATTACTAAATAGAAGTAATTTAATTGTGATTATCTTCATCGTTATTTCAACATTGATTTTCTTATTTATTGGTAAGCCAATTAGTTTATTAATTATCGCTGGTGCTATCAATGGTTGGATTTTACCAATCACGCTTGGTGCAATCTTGATAGCAAGTAAGAAAAAATCAATTATGGGTGATTATAAGCACCCAACATGGATGTTCGTCTTTGGTATTGTAGCAGTAATTGTGACCATATTAACTGGAATTTTCTCATTCCAAGGTGTTTTAGAATTGTTTAAATAATATTGTGACATTTAATGAAAATTAAAAATTAGAACTTAGGACATAGAATATTAAGTTCTTAGGTAAAGTAAACAAGCCAATTGCTATAAAAATTGATAGCAATTGGCTTGTTTTATTGAGTTTGAAAACATACATTCTTAATCCTAAAAGACAAGTTAACTATCACTATGTAGTATGTTATTAGGTGTGATGTTATGAAAGAATTAAAGGTGAAGCATATATGAGTAAAATCAAAACGTTAATAATAAATAAAATCAACATAATTTTATTTCTAAATTTTAAATAACACGCAAGTAAAATTAATGTCGCTACTGTAATGATTATTGCTCCAGGAATAAACCATATTATTGTTGCTTGATACCATATTATAGGTAATGCCATTGTGATAAACGACAGTAAAGTTAATAATAGACTTACATAAATATAATTTTTAATTATTTGTCATCTCCTATGGTAAAGTTTTCTCTAATTAATATAAAGGATATTAAAATATTAAACAATAACAATTCATTATTTATTAACATTGATAGTTATTTAATGATTAATAAGATAGTATTCATTAAATAAAGTAATAGTTTTAATTTTTCTTAATTAATGAAGCTAGTCATAAGTTGTTAAGCCTTTTAAAATGTCTATTTAATCCTGTCTCTTATACACATCT
>NZ_PPQR01000126.1 GCF_002902085.1 Staphylococcus simiae | reverse complement strand
TGTTTTAGAATAACTATTACGGTCTTGAAGAATTGCTTTTTGCTCTTCGTACTTCGACTTTCGTTCAGAATAATCATCAAATTTCTTTTTAACTTTTTTTATTTCAGTTCTTTTTTTACGAGTCTGCTTTCTTAGTTCTGGTTGTGTTTCATTTTCAATTTGTTGATTTAAATCTTCGATTTCTTTATTCAAATGACTACCGATTAAATCAATATCTTCTTTTGATAAATCAG
>NZ_PPQR01000125.1 GCF_002902085.1 Staphylococcus simiae | reverse complement strand
TATCCGGTATTAGCTCCGGTTTCCCGAAGTTATCCCAGTCTTATAGGTAGGTTATCCACGTGTTACTCACCCGTCCGCCGCTAACATCAGAGAAGCAAGCTTCTCATCTGTTCGCTCGACTTGCATGTATTAGGCACGCCGCCAGCGTTCATCCTGAGCCAGGATCAAACTCTCCATAAAAATTTATGATGTTTGATTAGCTCATAATACTAAATAATGTTTGTAACTTAATGTTACGTTTTT
>NZ_PPQR01000124.1 GCF_002902085.1 Staphylococcus simiae | reverse complement strand
TTTATTGAAATGAATCCGTTAGAAGCTAAATTTAGAACGAGTTCTTTAAGATCATGGAAAACTGATCAGGCTGATGCTCACAAACTCGCTCATTTAGCACCTACGCTTAAACAAACGGACAGTTTGTCTAACCATAATCATGATTCAATATTCTTTGAGTTAAGAGAACGTGTACGTTTTCATTTAGAAATTGAAAATGAACAGAATCGACTTAAGAATGAAATTGTTGAAATACTACATCAGACATTTCCTGGTTTAGAAAATTTATTTAGTAGTCGATATTCAATCATTTCACTTAACATCGCAGAAATATTCACTCATCCAGACATGGTTACCGATAAAAGTATGGATATGCTTATTACTCATATATTCAGTTCTACAGATAAAGGTCTATCAATGAATAAAGCAGAAAAATATGCACATCAACTAGTGAATATTGCTTCGGAAAGCTATCCCAATGTCGATAGACATTCTTTTCTAGTTGAAAAAGTACGTTTACTTATTCAACAATTAAAACAATCTATTGAGCGTCTTAAACAATTAGATAAGGCCATGATTCAATTAGCACAACAACTCGATTGTTTTGAAAACATTCATTCGATACCAGGTATAGGCAAGTTAAGTGCAGCGATGATTATTGGAGAAATTGGTGATATTACACGATTCAGATCACATAAACAGCTCAATGCTTTTGTAGGTATTGATATCAAACGATATCAATCAGGTAGTACATCTAGTAGAGATACAATCAATAAACGTGGTAATAAAAAAGCGAGAAGACTATTGTTTTGGGTGGTTATGAATATTTTAAAGGGACAACATCATTATGATAATCATGTCGTCGATTATTATTACAAACTAAGAAAGCAGCCTAATGAGAAATCTCATAAGACT
>NZ_PPQR01000123.1 GCF_002902085.1 Staphylococcus simiae | reverse complement strand
AAAAAAACTATTTCCAAACGCTAAAATTATTATCGATCGTTTCCATATTGTTCAACTATTAAATCGAGCTTTAAATAGTATTCGTGTAGCCGTTATGAACGTATTTAAAGACCTAAATAAACCACTATATAATAAATATAAGCGTTACTGGAAACTTGTACTTAAACCAACCGAAGACTTAGAATTGTATGAATATAATAAGGTACCTTT
>NZ_PPQR01000122.1 GCF_002902085.1 Staphylococcus simiae | reverse complement strand
CATTTTAATATGTATTTAAGATAAATTTAGCTTGCATATTTTACCATTAGACATTAGGGAGGTTAGTAATGAATACAATTAAAACTTTAACTACTGATGATTACCAAGATTATAGAAATCTAATCACATCAGTCAAGGAAGAATTCACTCAAGATTCACAATATAGCCAAACTATGACTGAAAGCTTAATGAAAGACATACTATCTAAACCTTCATCAAGTTGCAATGTTTTTGGGTATTTCGACAATAATGCATTAATTGGTACTGCTACTTTAGAGCAAGTTCAAATTGTAGGCAAAGAACATAAATCCATCATTAAATTTAATTTTATTCAAGAAAATGATAAGGATATCAATAGTAAATTGATTAAGCATATTATTCAATATGCCCGTGAAATGGGTTATGAATCAGTATTAGCATCTATCGTTTCTAATAATATCAGTGCTAAAGTATTTTACAGCTCTTTAGGCTTTGATAATTTAGGTTTTGAAAAGAATGCGATTAAGATTAATGATGACTATTTTGATGAGCACTGGTTAATCTTCGATTTATTAAAATAACATATCATCATACGTTGAACTGCCATCTTAAATGTTGTTGTGCAGTTTTTTTATGTCAAAAATAGCATTTTATTACAGATCAATATCACTTTGAAATGATGTTTTAGATTGTTGCTCACTCCAGTTTAAACAATTACAGCTAGGTCGATTTTTATTCTTCAATAGCTTATACCTAATGCAAATGTCTCGGTTCAATATCACTTTATACTTTCAATGTTTTTCTATTCACATTCGATCAGTCATGAAAAATAATTCTGTATGCATGATTTATGAATTACAAAAGTAACAATACCTCTTTCAATTCCTTATATGTCATGTATAATAAATGATTATATTTAAAATCAGAATTTTCACAATTTGAAAAACAAAAGGAGTCTATATGCTAACTGCAATCATTCACGGACTATTACTAGCTATTGGCTTAATATTACCTTTAGGTGCTCAGAATGTTTTTATTTTTAATCAAGGTGCCAATCAATCTAAATTACGTTATGCCTTTCCTGCTATCATTACTGCAGGTTTGTCTGATAGTTTATTAATTATCATCGCCGTTATCGGAGTATCTCTAATTTTAATGTCGTTACCTATCTTACAAGCTGTAATTTACATTATAGGTTTAATATTCTTATGTTATATGGCTTGGACACTTTGGTTTGAAAAGCCACACAGCAATCAAGACAACCAATCATTGTCAGCCATCAAACAAATTAGTTTCGCTTTATCTGTATCATTGTTGAATCCCCATGCTATCATGGATACTATTGGCGTCATTGGAACTAGTGCAGCCGCATACGAAGGTAATGATAAGATAGCTTTTACACTTGCTTGTATTGCTGTATCATGGTTGTGGTTTATATTACTTGCCTTATTAGGAAAGTTTATCGGAACTTTTGATAAAAGTGGCAAGTTATTAATTGTTGTCAATAGAGTGTCTAGTATTATTATTGTCATTGTTGCTTTAATGATTGTTCAAAAATTAATATATTTAGTCATTTAGGATTGATACTAGTTATTTAATGAAGTATTTTAGATACTATAATAAATCGGATTGATAGAGAATTTTTTAGTTATTTTCTATTAGTCTGATTATTTTATTTTGAATATGAAAAAAGCGAGTCGATTTGAGATTATGTCTACTCAAAACGACTCGTTTGTTGTTATACTACTGGGTCAATTAATTCTATAAATTTAAAGCTTTTGTTAGTATCATCATATTCGAATTTTAATATATTACAGTTGCCTATATTATATTTTACTGCTTGTTCAATAGTTAAATACTGTCTTAAAAATAGCGCTATTGCTGTACCATGACTGACGACTAATGCATTTTCTGACGTGTTTGTCATAATATCTTTCATAGTAGCAACTAATCTCGTTGCAACTTGCGCTTTAGCTTCGCCACCAAATGGTACCATGCGATCACCAAATAAATCTTCTGGTTGAACTATATTGTCGAAAAGATGAACGGTCTCACCTTCGAACATACCAAAATGCCATTCTTTAAGTCCTTTTAAGCGCACGTATTCTGTTCCAGGAACTACATTTTCCAAAGTATCACTTGCTCGTTCTTGTGTAGATGAATAGAAACTATCGAAAGTTATCCCCAAATTATCAAAATATTGCTTAGCCTTCTTAGCCTGGCTAATTCCTAGTTCAGTTAATGGAGAGTCACCAGCTCCTTGAATAATTCCTTTAAAATTAAATAAAGTTTGACCATGACGCATTAAGTATAATGTTTTAGTCACAATAAGCACCTCTTCAATAAAAAGTTTTGCGTAGTTCAAAATGTATTATCTTTTTATTAAAATGACTACAAAATATATTAAATCATTATTCAAAAGTGATTGATAGTAAAACGCATTCATTTTATATTATACAAATTTCAAAAAATGATGATTATTTTGTTTATCGTCAAAATAATATGGGTAAATATTTATGAATAATATAGAAATCTAAAGGAGTGACTGTTTATGGAGCAACATAATCATTGTAATTATGTGAATCCACAAAATATTTCACTTGAATGGGAATGTTTTATAATTAGCAAAAGTGAAATGTTATTAGATGGTGTCCCTAATGAACTCATTAATACTTGGTTAGATAAAGATATAATCGAACCTTTTTCAATCAAAAATAATGAAGTCAATTTTAAGACCAATGATGTACGCCAAGCATTATATAATCATAATTGGTATTACACTAATTAACTTATCATATATATACTAATAGCTCGATTTGTCATTTCAATTAATTGCTGGTCTTTATAGTTAGAAATCACATATGCTCTTATGACATTATTATTTTGTTCTGTTTTAGGAAATTGCTTATCTTCGCTAATATGATGTGCTAATTTTCCGAAAGGTGTATTGTCATTTTCAAATCCCATGATGAAATTATAGAAAGTCATACGATCTACTCCTTTGTTATTTTTTAATTGTTGTCGAGTACTTCGGACTGCTAAACAATACATTTTTTCTTTAAGTTAAACGAAGTTGTTTAATACTAAATGTTCAGTTTGACAAAGAACATTTAGTATTAATTTTCAAGTCTTGTTATTAATCTTATCAGAAAACTCATATTTGTCTATGTGCAAAATTCAATTTTTGCACATTTTTTGTTTTAAAAAACAATTGTTGCTAATTTATTCATAATTACAGTATTTTAAATGGTTAATGAAAGTGAATTCTAATAATTTATTTTGATAATCGGTTTATCTCAATTAATAGATTTGTCATACTTTTTTATGTATGCTCATTAAAATCATGCTATCATAGTAAATAGACTGTTTAATCTATAAACAACTAGAAGGTGTCAATCATGAAAATATCAAAATTGAGTAGTATTAATTTGATTCTAACTATTATCTTTGCCTTATTTAATGTAGTCATTACTTACAATCAACATTGGGATAACAATCTTTGGTTGCTACCTGGCATTATTATATGCAGTATTGTTTTAATTACTACTTTTATCGTAGCAATGATTGCCAAGGATTTATTAAGTGAGTTACTCTTTTTAATAAACATTGTATTGACACTCTACTATATATATCCAATTTTTTATGACCTTATAAATTAATAGAATTGAAAAGGAGGAACTAGCAATGAGTTTACATTTTATCGCATTATTCTGGTTGTCACTTATATTTTTAGTATGTGGTACAGTTATTCTAATTCTTATGCGTACATCAAAAAAAGAATCTAAAAAAGAATCTTATTTAAGTTTTACTGTTGTCTTTTATATTTTTGGGTTTGCTATATTAATTTATACATTGCTATTCGGCATACTATAACTGTCATTTTTGAGCGAGTCAGAAAGTTTACTAAAACTTTCTTCCCCGCTCTTTTTTATTAATGATTAGTGAGGAGAAGACATTTGAAGATATTAAAATTGTTTATAGTTATATTAATGTTAATATGTAGTTTACCTTTAATTATGAATCAAACTGTAAGGGCCGCTGACAAAAGTATCGATCCTACTCAAGATGATTTCAAATTGCAACCTGGAGACATCATTATTACTAAAGGTCCAGTGTTATATGGTTTCTTTGGGCATAGTAGTATTGCGATAGATAGTAAAAATATTTTACAAATTGAAGGTCCTGGTGATAAACCTTTGACACAGTCTTTTGACTCATTTAAATATATCTATGCTTCTGGGAAAAATGATTGGATGAAAGTTTATCGCTGTACAAAACCTGGAGCAGGTCAAAAAGCTGCAACATGGGTTAAAAATAATTATGAAAATACAAATCATCGTTATTTAGTCACTTTAAATTTGAATAGTAAAAACTTTACATATTGTACAAAAATTATTTATCAAGCCTATAAATTTGGAGTTAGTAAAGATGCTGTCAAAAGTCATGGTTTATACATCATTTCACCTTATGCTATCACAGATAATTTTACTAAGGAATATGAATTAAAATTAGTCAAAAGCTACAATAATAACTAATTTGTGACAAAGGTTTGTTCCATAATCATAATTGGGTATAGCTAGAGTAATTGTATTCTTATTAGGAGGATGTTAATGTTGAATCATTTAACTCAAGAACAAAAATATACTATGGCTAAATTTTATAAATTGTATATGGAACGCTCAAATGAAGGTCAAAGCGAAGCACAGGCTAACTTTTTTGATGATGCTCAAACAGCACACGATCAATTCTTTTGCGACCGAAACTATGATGATTTCGTTCATAATTGTAAAATATTAATCGATCATGGTTATTTAAAAGGTGACGTCAAAAATGATAATATTAACAATATTAAAGTAACAACTAAAACATTCATTGAAATAGAACAAAGTTTTAGTTAAATTATAGTTTCAACACTTAAATTATTAGTCATTTTTTGTAGAAAATGACATCTAGGAGAATCAATGATGGCAGAATGGCATATTAATAACCAATCATCTAAACAACTAGTGATACAACAAAATGAGCAACAAATTTCTATTGTTCAGCCATTATCAAATGGCAGTTATAACATATTAGCTGATATTATGATGGATAATCAACAAGTTTTAATCAATGATAAGTCATTATTTGTATCGGCTGATTTTAAACAATTGGAATTGAACATATTCGATACTAATGATGCAAAATAAAGGTATCAGGTTTTATTTTAGTACCCTATTAAATTTTAAATAATTGAATCGCAACTTATTGTGTTACAAACAATTTCTAAAGTTAATAAATAATTTTCACTAAAATTATAGCACAGCACCATATTTTAAATTATTAATTAAGTAGCAACAACAAATATGATATGTTATTCTATTAGTGTTAGACATTTGTAAGTGTTTAACATTACTTCTTGTTGTCGCCAGTCAGACTTTAATTTTCGTCATTATTAAAGTCTGGTATTGGCGATTTTTTATTTAGTCAATTTTAAATGGTTATTTTAGAAATCAAAACGACACTTTGGAATGATTTTTATTCAATTAGGCACAATTCAACTTACTTTTAAAAAATAACTTAAAATAATATAACAATGATAAGTCGGGCTGCTGTTTCCTTTGAGCTTAGTTAGCTTGACTTATTATTATTTTACATTGAAAGGTTGTGACTATGATGAATAACAATCAATTTACTGAAGTTGAAATTGCAGAAATGACACAATTTCTAAATTCAAAAAATAGACACGTTTGTTGTTATAAACCAAATATTGTCATTAACAAAGCGAAATTTGCAATACCTAATTTTGACCATAACGAAGACAAATTACCAGCATTTGCTGTCACTTGTCATCATTGTGGACAAACAAATTTATATAGTGTTGACGTTTTTAGCAAAGCTTAACCGTAAATCGTTTTATATATTTTTATTACTAATATAGTTTGTCACAGTCAAGCATATAAAAAGGAGTAGGGCTTATATCAATGATTATTGCCATTGAAATAAGCCCTACTCCTTATTTGGCTCAATAATAAAATTGGTTGGGAGTGGGACAGAAATAAATTTTATATAAAATTTATTTCGTAGATGCCCGTCTTGCACATTAATGTAAAATCCACACATGGATTTTTGATGACGGGTCCCTTGCCCAACTATGCCCGTCTTGCACATAAAAGAAAAAATTTTAGTTATAAAATTTTTCTATGACGGGTCCCTGCATTGTCTGAAAAAACTGACTAACCAGTTTTTTTGTGTTGGGTCCCTTCCACCCCGGCAAGACTGACTAGGTTTTCAAAATGGTGATTTATCAACATTTTGAAAACCAGACAGTTACTGCCAAATGCTTAAATTTAAGTGTAAAATACATTTTGTCCCAGGCTCAACCAAATTTTTGAAAAAGAGGCACAATACCCTATCATTTAAGTCACCACAACTTTAGAAAGAGAGGGATTGCGCCTACTTTTAATTCTATTATAAATACATTAAATCATAAAGGGAAACACATTATTTTTTGCCCATCGAGTTATGTTAAGAAACATTATCATTTCACTAATAAATTAATTTTTAAAGGTTCATTGTCAAATTCGATTCAAAATTTATACATCAGTCCAATTTGACAGAGAATCCTTATTTTTGCGTATTATGACTATAAAAAAAGAGCCCTCTAGTGAGAGCTCTGTTGTAATCAAAATTACATTTTAACTACGTTTGCTGCTTGTTCGCCACGGTCGCCTTCAACGATGTCGAATTCAACTTTTTGACCTTCTTCTAATGATTTGTATCCATCTTCAGCGATTGCTGAGAAATGTACGAATACATCGTTACCATCTTCTCTTTCGATGAAACCAAAACCTTTTTCTGCATTAAACCATTTAACTGTACCGTTATTCATATCGAATACCTCCGTCGTGCTTTTGCACTAAATATTTGTAACAAATTCATAAATGAAAAGGAGATATATTCTATAAATAACTCACAATTTTCTTCACGCTCTTTATTACTTAATTACTATTATACACGCTTATTAATAAAAGTAAAGGATTAATTTAATTTCATTAATAATTCATATTATGATATTTAGTTATTTTACATTTTAATGC
>NZ_PPQR01000121.1 GCF_002902085.1 Staphylococcus simiae | reverse complement strand
AAAAACTAGTCAGCTTTACTCTCGCCTTTTAAAATTCGTTTGTAGTATGTTGGGTTCTTGAAACCGTGTATAGGAAAGTGAAATGAGAAAGGTTAAGTAAAGTTCAAACTTCTCAAATCAAATAAGGAGGTTTTATTTATAGATTATTTAGGGATTGATATTAGTAAAAGAAATAGTGTAGTTGCACATTATAAAGATGAAAAATTTCAAAAGGAATTTACTATTCAAAATAATAAAAATGGCTACAATTATCTATTAAAGTATTTGAATGATTTAGATCATCCACAAACTATTTTTGAATCTACAGGCATCTATTCAAGAGCTATGGTACGATTTTGTCGTGTAAATCAAATTAACTTTATTGAAATGAATCCGTTAGAAGCTAAATTTAGAACGAGTTCTTTAAGATCATGGAAAACTGATCAGGCTGATGCTCACAAACTCGCTCATTTAGC
>NZ_PPQR01000120.1 GCF_002902085.1 Staphylococcus simiae | reverse complement strand
TCATATAATTTAAAATCTCTTTTGAAACCATATTTATCGTTACGGTAAGCATATCGTTTAAATCCTAATCGTTTTTGATTTGGACAAATAAATTCATCGTTGATTTCATCATATTCCCAATTCTGAGTATTAAAAATGTCACTTTTAAATTTTTTAGTTTTATCTTTAATAAACATTCCATATGTAATTAATGGTGTTCTATTAAAATCATCTATAATAGCCATGTAATTTTGTTCACTACCATAACCAGCATCAGCGACAATATACTCAGGTAAATAACCGTAGGT
>NZ_PPQR01000119.1 GCF_002902085.1 Staphylococcus simiae | reverse complement strand
AATATGTTTTTTAATTTAGCAATATGCTTAATTAGTCATGAATATTAAGTAAAATGATGTAAAAGAGAGTTATAAAGTAGAGAATAGAATTAAATTATGAAAACATTTAAATGGCAAAAAAAATAAATATTCAATCCGGAATGTAGTAGTATGCAAAAAAGATTATGATTTTTTAATAAGTATATTGATGAATACAATAACTATTATCAATGTTTATATACGTTTTTTATTAATACACTTATATTTATGACCGTCTTTTATTAATTCATATATGCTAACTTGTTTTCTTGTATAAATAAGTCTGTTACGCCTGTTTTTATTCAATTAGTTGAAACCTCTAATTTAACAACTAAACATATAAAAAAGAGAAACAAAAAAAGGATTTAACAACCACTTTAAATTTGTGATTGCTAAATCCTATCCAAAATATCACTAACAATATCCATAACTAAAAAATAAATATAATATAATTTTTATTTTTACAGGTCATAAACTATTGTAACACCCTGTGCTATATAATATATTTAAATAAGTGTTATCTGTTTAAATTATACGCC
>NZ_PPQR01000118.1 GCF_002902085.1 Staphylococcus simiae | reverse complement strand
TGTAACAAGTAAGAACAATGTGTGTGTCTGATACTGTGTAATGTATATTTGCCAATACGTTTTTCTAAACAATATTTTTGCATAACTTTAGTTACTGCATTGTGTGTAATTAATGAAACTCCAGTGTTGAATAATTGAGTGGATAAACTTGTTGGCATTTTCGCCAAAGTATTTTGTAATATTTTCATATCAGTTAGTGGAACATCAACTGTTCTGTCAGATGTTTCTGTTTTAGTACCTGGTAGA
>NZ_PPQR01000012.1 GCF_002902085.1 Staphylococcus simiae | reverse complement strand
TACATCAGACATTTCCTGGTTTAGAAAATTTATTTAGTAGTCGATATTCAATCATCGCACTTAACATCGCAGAAATATTTACTCATCCAGACATGGTTGCCGATATAAGTATGGATATGCTTATTACTCATATATTCAGTTCTACAGATAAAGGTCTATCAATGAATAAAGCAGAAAAATATGCACATCAACTAGTGAATATTGCTTCGGAAAGCTATCCCAATGTCGATAGACATTCGTTTCTAGTTGAAAAAGTACGTTTGCTTATTCAACAATTAAAACAATCTATCGAGCGTCTTAAACAATTAGATAATGCCATGATTCAATTAGCACAACAACTCGATTGTTTTGAAAATATTCATTCGATACCAGGTATAGGTAAGTTGAGTGCAGCTATGATTATTGGAGAAATTGGTGATATTACACGATTCAGATCACATAAACAGCTCAATGCTTTTGTAGGTATTGATATCAAACGATATCAATCAGGTGGTACATCTAGTAAAGATACGATCAACAAACGTGGTAATAAAAAAGCGAGAAGACTATTGTTTTGGGTGATTATGAATATTTTAAAGGGACAACATCATTATGATAATCATGTCGTCGATTATTATTACAAACTAAGAAAGCAGCCTAATGAGAAATCTCATAAGACT
>NZ_PPQR01000117.1 GCF_002902085.1 Staphylococcus simiae | reverse complement strand
CATTTGATTGCATCAAATGCATAAGAGCCACTAAGCCTCTACTTCGTAGTGACTATCTTTTGTTTACATTTGATTGCATCAAATGCATAAGAGACACTTAGTCCCTATTTCATAGTGACTGTTTATTGTTTACATTTGATTCATCAAATGCATAAGAGCCACTAAGCCTCTACTTCGTAGTGACTATCTTTTGTTTACATTTGATTGCATCAAATGCATAAGAGCCACTAAGCCTCTAC
>NZ_PPQR01000116.1:25777-40514 GCF_002902085.1 Staphylococcus simiae | reverse complement strand
ACCCTGTGCTATATAATATATTTAAATAAGTGTTATCTGTTTAAATTATACGCCAATATAATTTAAACTAAACACCAGATATGAGGATAAGTCTAGTCACTAGGTAGATAGTGGTTAGATGATGTAAAGTTGATAAACGCCAATTTATCTTCTTTATTCCCCTTTTTTATATGTCTAAATTTAATATATATCAATAGACATATAATAATTCTTATTTGATTAATGCTAATGTAGCCGATATTAAAGTTGTTTATCGAGTTAAATTTCAGAATATTTTATAAATTATTTCTAGGTTACAAATTAATATTAGTTTACATTGTCATTAGGTTCTAAAATAGAGTTAATATCATTTTTATCATCTTCTTTTTTTATTTCTAACATATTTAAATCATTAATATCTTTAAACTTATCTGCCTTTCCCTCTTTAATAGTTAAATCATACATGAAAAATTTATTATCCTTTTCTTCCAACTGATATACATACCAATCTTTTTTATCTTTACTATTTAAGTTATCAATCTCAACAGTTTTATATCCAAAAGTTTGAATATCTAATATTTCACTGTCTAGTTTAGGAAGTAATAAAAATTGTTTTCCATCAACTTCTTTTAATTGATATTCTCCTCTAAATTCTTGACCTGCATTATATTTACCTTCTGCTGATTTTACTGTCAATTCATTATTTTTGCCAAACTCCATTGTTGCTTCAAATTTATTTTTGTGAAATACTTTAAAACTTTTGCCATCTATATCTGATTTACCACATCCATATAAAGCAACAATCCCAACTACAATAACTATTAACATCATAAACGATTTACTAAATTTAAACATTTTATAAACACACCTCCAATTAGATAAAATAATTATATTATAAATTATTAAATAAAGTAAGTTGGTAAAATTTATTTTTTACTGGTACAAAGTTAATATTTTTTATACTAGCAATAGTATATTGATTTTGTGCATTTATTTTCATGATTTCCAATCTATTAATATTACTTAATTCTCCTTTCTTATGAGTTATCATATAGACACTCCACTCTACTAATTCATCAATTACATTTAACATATGTCACAACTTCACATTCTTTTGTAATTAATCTATTTATTTAGCTTGTATATTGATTTAATAGAAAAAGTTTTCAATAATCGAGTAGGAGGATAACCATTATTTGATTATCCGTCCTCTCACACCACCGTGTGTACGGTTCCGTACTCGGCGGTTCAATATCTTGCGTAAGCCGCCTCTGCGAGTTGGGTTAATGATTTCAATCCCCACTTGTAGAGGCGTTTTGTTGTAAGTGCACGATGAACTGTAAATGTCAATAAAAGAATGTACAAAAATGATCGTTTAAGTATGTACAAAATTGTCATTCTGTCTTTTCAACTTTCGTAAAATGGTCTTTTAACCGATAAGATTTTCCTGTTATTTTAATGACATTTGAGTGATGTAATATGCGATCTAAAATGGCATTTGCTATTTTAGGGTCTTCAAATATTTCATTCCATAAATTAAAATTAATATTTGTCGTAAAAATGGTACTTTTCTTCTCGTACCTTAAATCAATAAGTTGGAAAAAGAGTTTGGCATCTTCACTATCAATAGGTAAATAGCCTATTTCATCAATAATTAGTAATTTATATTTACTATAGTGCTTGAGTCTATTTTCTAATCGATTCTCTAATTGAGATTTTTTCAAATTTTGTATTAAATCATGACATTTAATGAAATAAGTACTTACTCTTTTTTTCGCTGCTGACATACCAATTGATGTAGCTAGATGTGTTTTACCTACGCCACTTGGACCTAAAAAGACAATGTTCTGTTGGTTTTCTATAAATCGTAAATTAGTAAAATCTACGATTTCCTGTTTATTGATGTTAGGTTGAAATGAAAAATCAAAATCACATAGTTCCTTCTTAAAAGGGAATGCTGCTACCTTAACCATTGATTCAATCATATTCTTTTCTTTAACTGCAATTTCATAATCACTTAATTTAATTAATGTATCGACAAATGTTAAATCGTTAGTGATACTAAAATCTATTACCTCATCTAAATGATTAATCATTTGATTCATTTTTAAATATGCTAGATTATCTTTTAAACGTTGGTAGTTAGTTATATTAGTCATCATACATGTCTCCTATCGTTTTTAAATTATCTAAGGCGAGCTGATTGATATCATCATGGTCTCCATAGGAGACAGCTAGCGTTTCTAAATAATGCTGTTGCTGATAATTTAATTTGCGATTAGTAATAGGATGCTCAACGATTAATTTAGTGTTATAATAAACAAACAAACGTTGATCATAAACTTGAACTTCAACCGTTTTTCCAAAGTATTCAGCTGGTACTGAATATTGATTGGAGCGATATGTAATCATATTCGAACGATTGACTTTCAAATATTTATGTTCTACTTTATATGAGTTTCTTACATGGACATTGGGTAATGGCTGTAAGAAGCTCTTTTCTTTTTTTACTTCAATTACTGGTATTTTACCTGTCCCATTATGCACTGAGTAATTCAAATGATCATTTAATTCGGCAATAAATTGTGGAATTTCATGTAAGTATAATTGTCCTTGATAGGCATGAATTTCATCTAATATTTTCATAATAGATTCTACTTTACCTTTTGTTCTAGGACGGCCAGCTATACACGGCTTTACTTTAAAATTAAAATCATCAGCGAATTGTTTGAATTTAGGATTAACTTGTCCACTAAACGTTTCAGTCCTAGGTTGACTCATCACTGTTTTCATATTATCTGTAACAAGTTCCTCTGGAACACCTTCAATAGATTCAAAAGCTTGAACCATTAAATTAAGTAACACATCTAAAGATTTACTCATCGTAACTTGCATTATTTTAAAGCGTGAATAAGACAGAAGTAATACGCCAATATTTAAAGATACCTCCTGATGATCCTTCGTTTTAAATCTTATATCTTCCTTCCAATCAAATTAAGCTTGGCAACCTGGTTTTGTTTCAAATCTAGTTGTCCCAACAGGCGTTGACTTTTGTCGTCCTTTTTTAAAATAATTATTGAATGAATCATGTTTTCTTATATATGTTCTAAATGTGGAATACGCACAATTTAGACCATGATTATCTTTAAGGTACTGCCACAGCACACGTTTATAAAAGAATTTCTGTTCACATTCTTCAGACAATAAATCTTTTATTAAATCATAATAGGGATCAATTTTAGATTGTTTTTTTCTATTAACCGAAGGTTTAAAGCCATTTAAATACTTTTCTACTGTTCTTCGATCTACATTCATTTGTCTTGCGATTTCACTTTTATTAATTTTCATGTTTAAGCTCTCCATAACAATTTTTAATTTTGGTAAATCTGAAAGAGTTGTAACTTCATAATCCGTATTTATATCTAAAGATAATTTCATTGTTATTCACCTCAATAAAATTATCTCTAAATTTTAAAGATTGTACATACTTAAACAGTCAAAAGTGTACATTATTAAATTATCATTTCCACAATTGTCCCCATTTTGTTAATTAATTGGTCTGTGTCGAAAGTTAAGTCTGGTAAGTTTAATTTGATATCCAATCTACTTAATAACTCAATGTATTGTTTTTCTTGGAAGTCTTGTTGGAATGGTGGCACGAATTGATTGTGTGTATACTGTTTACCTTCGTTGTTTTCAAAAACGATTGTGAAATATCTGTTCTCTTTATCGTTAAATTCAACCTTTGCAACTTTTACAGTAAATTCTCCAGCTCCGAGAAAATCTCCACCTTTTAAGAATGCCTCTTGATTAGTTTCATTAATATGTTGTGTTTGTCCTGTAATTTTCATATTTATATACCGTCCTTTATGTTATTTTTGTATAATATATTTAATTCTAATTTTTGAAAGTGAGTGATATTTTTTGAAATACAAAATCCGATTGTTAAATACTCAAGGTTCTGCATATGGAAAATATGATATAGAATTACCAAATTATTGTCCTTGGTGTAAATCCAATATAAGTCCTTCTATACTAACTACAACTCCATTTGATACAAGTAATAAAGACTTTCCAGTGTCATTAACTCTACAATGCCCTAGTTGTAATAAGCACTTCTTGCAAACCTATAAGGTTAATTTCACAGACGGAGGTTACATTGCTGAACTTAAAATGGATAATGACAAACCTATACCTGAAACATTGTTCGAATATCCAAGTGAAATTGATAAAATAAGTAAAGAATTCAAAAATATTATTATTCAAAGTTCAAATGCAGAAGGTTTAAAATTTGATCATTTAGCTGGTATCGGATATAGAAAAGCAATTGAATTTCTTGTTAAAGACTATTTAATTAAATGTAAAAATGAAGATGAAACTAAAATATCGACGCAACAACTTGGACAATGCATTTCCAAAATTGATGATGCAAGAATTAATAATTTAGCACGTGCAGCTAGTTGGATTGGAAATGATGAAACGCATTATGTTAGAAAACATGTTGATAAAGATGTACAAGATTTAAAGAAATTTTTACACGCTTTAACTGCTTTAGTAAGTTTAGAAATTAGTGTTCATGAAGCAAATGAATTCATTAATAAAGACTAAATATTTTTTTCAAATATAAACGTGTCATTTAAGTCATAATATCTTTCAACTTTTCTAATAGGATCTTCATTTCCATTTCCTTTCAAACAAATAATTTTAATTAATTTAACTACATCAACTGCTTCCGGCGGTTGATGTGTTATATTAGTTTTTTTCATAGTATATTACCATCCTTTTTAGTTTTATTAGTTTCCGTTTCTGATTGCTTGTACTACATCGTTAATACTTGGATTGATAAAGCGTTTATTACTTATTGTTACGTTACTAGCGTGTCTTATCTTAGTTTCAAATAGATTAGATGGCTCAGCGTTTAACACGTATTGATATCTCTTTTCTCCGTTCTCTTCATGTTCTTCTATAGTCATTCTTGCTAACACATCAGATTGACTTACAACTGCTTTTTTAATCTGATCTTGCGCCTCAATGGTGATAGTAGGATTGATTGTGCTACCCTCATCATCTTTATCTTTGTTGATGCCTTCATGACCACTTATCGCTAAATGGAATTGGTATTTTTCTTGTAGCTTAGAGATAAAGCGATAAATACTCACAATACGTGTAGCGCATTCGCCCCAATCATTAAATGTTGGCTTTCTGCTCTTGCCGTCCATGATGTCGTCCATTGTGATGTCTCGTAGCTTTTGAATAGTTTCTATTACTACTACATTGATTTCTTTTCCGTTAGCTCTTAGTTTTTCTATAACTTCCGGTAAGTGTTTAATTAAGTATGAAAAGTGTTTGTAGTTTTTAATTTGAGCTACTGCACCATCTTCGGTTACAGTTGTCCCATCTTCGTTAATATCTAATACTAGAGCGTCATTATTCTTAGTTAAGAATGTTGTTTTACCAGTCACCAAACTTTCCATAAATCGCAAATTTGTAGAATTTATCAGCATTCTGTTTAATAATATCTTTAACGCCTAATTGAGTTAAGATGTCTACTTCTTCATTAGCTTGTTCAGTCATATTCAACCTTCTCATATGTGTCATCTTCCGTATGTGTATGTTTGACTGCTACATGTGCGTTCATATCGATGACTGACTTGTCTATGCCGTCAAACTCTCTTCCGTCTCTTCTATCAGTTGAATACTTAATCGTATCGTTCTGTTCGGTAGATCGGTTAGTTACATACAAGCCAGTTTCTCTGTGCTTAATTAGATGAGTTACTGTTTGTTTCATCAATTAATTCCTCCCCTGCAATAACAAGTTTCATTTGTTCGTATACTTCTTGAGCCTCTTCGTCGGAGTGGTGAGGATAAATCATTAAAGATTTATTTGAATGTCTGTAACTGTCATCAAAATGTGTGAAATCAACCGTTACACTTCCATCGTCCCTCTTTTTAAATTGGCACCACGCCTCTATATCTGAATGTAAAAGTAATTCATTTAGCTCATTAGCAATTCTTAATAATGTATGTTTCATAGTAATCACCATTTCATGACTAAATTCATTAGTCGGTCTCTTTCATCAGTATTTTCTTCAATCCATTCGCGCATAGCTTGTTGTAGATTGTCTGTAGCAATGTATATGTCGCTTTCTTCTTCGATGTTCATGCCAGCAATATATCTACCTTCCAAATCTAATACGCTAATCAACACGCCATAGTCTTGTTTCTTCACTGCCAATTGAAGTCAAAGCCCTCAAATCTGATAACTTTCTGTGCGACGTCTCCAATTTTGTAATACATACTTGACTACCTCCGTTATATTTCGTATATTTTAATTAAGTTATATTTCGTATATTTTAAATTTTTGACTGTTACTTGTTGGCGCAAGTTTTAGTCTTTTTTATTTGTCGAAAAAAGTGGTTGTTGTAGAAAATGAATGCTACGATACTTGCGAATGCGCCTACTGCCAATGCTGTAGTAAATTACAGAAACGGTAGTAGGACAATGCTTATTACTGTGAAGATTAATGTTGCGATTAAGTAACTAGCGTATTCTTTACTCATTTTTTCACCCCTTTCCTCACTTGCTGTTTTTTTATCTCCATCTTTTTCTAAGGGTGCTATAATACCTTCTTCTCTTAATACTTCGTGGATAAGACCTCGTTCATATAAGAAGTTAAACCAATATGTCGCCATTTCATCGCTCATTGATATCACCTCCTTTAACCGAAAATCATATGAAACTTATCTTCTAAAAATTGTTTCATTTTACTTCTGATAAATCTATATTCATCATTGTTATTGATTGGATAATGTACAAAGGTTTCAATCTCTTTTTTGAATACTGGAACTTCTAAAATATTAGCTTTCAACCAATTACGTGATTTACTTGTTTCTGCCTCAAGGTCTTTCATAGTCCACCATGTTTTAGTGTTCATGATCATCATTCCTTTCGTGTATAATGTTGTTATTTCTTTTGTGAAAGGAGGTGTGTTGAATGAAAGCTGGGTTACATATTTCTAATGATAAATTTGTTGAAGTCGATAATTTAGAAAAAGTAATAAAGTCATCTCAACGCGGAATTGTTGAAATATCAAAGGAAATTATTAAAAACTCCTTGTTCACAAATGGATCATATACTTTTGTTGGTGACAAAGTAGTAGCTATCGCTTCAGTTAAAATCGAATTCATCGAATTTATCGATTAATTTCTTTAAGCAACTCTGCAACTGCTCGTAACAGTTCAGGGTTATTTCTCACTTTCAAATTATGATTTGCATGTCTTAATAAATTCAGTTTAAGTTTGTTTTTTTCTCTAATTATTTTTAGTTTAAGTAGCATCTGTTTCCTCCTTAATCATTCAATTTCGTTTCTAATTGATACGTCATCTCAACGCTTATTTCTGCTATACTCCTTATTAGGAGGTGAGAGTTATGAGTTATAAAGAATTAAAATGTATTGATATTTTGCTTAAATTAATCAGTGATGATTTAAAATTAGACTTTTCATACAAATTAATTTGTAAATGGAATAATCAATTTGTAACGTTAGACTTAACTTTGCCCCTTCATTTAAATGGCGAATTTTATCTTTCGGAGCCTAAAACTATTTCATCTATTTTTGATAATAAAGAAATGCTTTATACAGAAGTCAGTTCCAAATACAATGCATTCAAAGAAAAATTTAAATTTAACCAATTGTTAAACTATTACAAAAACAAAGAAACAAATTATTTAATGATTTACCTTTTAGAAAATAATTATTTTTACAATTTCGACATAGATTGCTCTGATTATGCATATAATATCGTTTCTTTAGACAAAAGCTGGAACATACCGATCGTAAAAATCGATAATGATTTAGAATTTATTTCTTTTCAATTGGTAAAACATGGACAAAATTAGACTCATATTGTAATTTTGCATGAACAAGATTAAGGATCGCGTATGCTTCCTCATACGTTGGTTCTTTTTTCTTTATTGATTGAAGTATTTCGTTAGCCAGTTCCTGATGCTCTGTTTATAAAATTCTTCAAACGCTTTCTCTTTCAATTTGTAAACATGAAAAATATGACCTCTACTTAACTTGTTTTCTCCTTCCATTTGATTTCCTCCTTTAATCCATCAATTTCATTTCTAATTGATACATCGTTTCGTAAGACGGTTGCCATCTTTCAACAAATCTGATTGCTTCTTCATAACGTCCTCGCGGTATACAGTTATAACTCGGAACTTCGAAAATGTTCTTAATACTTTTGTATATCTCTGCGAACAATTTGCGTGATACTTGGTTGTAGTAACCATTGAATTTATTTCTTACAACTTCGGCTACCTTTTGCGCTACTAACTTTTGTATATGTTTAGCTTCTCCGTGCATGATTGGGTATGTTTCTTCAATTCTAGTTACACGTTCGTCTAATTCTGTGTTACCTTTTGCGATTAATTGGATTTGTTCAGATGTTGTTAATGGTTTAACTTGGTATGTCCCAGTTTTACGTAATGTCGGTAAAACTTCTGATGTTACCCAACGTTTAAATCGTTTAGCACTTTCTAATTTTGATGAGAATATTAGACTATACAATCCAGATTCGTTGATGATGGTCATTTTTTGAGTTCCACCAGGGGTGCCCTGAATTGGGGCATCCTTTTTATCTTCACTATCAACATATTTTGAAATCGCATTCCGTGCTTTTGAATACCCTAATACTTCAGCCACATCTTTTCCAACAAAATACGGTTCCTCATCAACTGTTAATGTTCTTACTGGTAATTCTTCGAAATTAAATGTCTGTAAATCGTTCATTTTGTTTCCTTCTTTTATCACTTTAAGTGATATTGATATTAAATTTTTTAGCTTTTATAAAATCAACTTCAGTGTTGAATAATTTGGCTAAAGCATAAAGTTGTAAACCTTTTAATTCAGCATCATCTTTTTCCCATCTTATATTAGATTGTTTAGTAACTCCTAATTTATCAGCTACATCTTGTTGTGTCATTTTCGAATTAGTACGCCATACTTTTACTGGAAATTCTTTAAAATTCTCTGGCATTTCGTGTCACCTCCTGTGGACATTTACAACTGTACTATCACTTAAAGTAATATATTAACACTTAAAGTGATATTTATTTTGAAAAAGTAATATTTTGTGTTGTAAAGTGATATCACTTATGGTAAATTAATATTACATTAAGTAATACTAAAGGAGCAAAAACATGGAATATAAAAGTGCTAGAAAAATTTTATCGGAGAATTTAAGACAACTTATGAAAGAAAACAACATCACTCAAGTAGAATTATCTGAAGCTATAGGCGTAAGTCAATCCACAATCTCTAACTGGCTAAAAGAAGTGAAATACCCTAGAATTTCCAAAGTACAAGAATTAGCTAATTACTTTAATGTTCCTAAATCTAAAATCACAGAAGATAAAAGTATGCAACAAGATACTATCGCTGCTCATTTAGATTATTCAGATTTAACAGATGAAGAAATGGAGGAAGTACAACAATTTATTGAATTTGTTAAGAATAGAAAGAAATAACAAAGGATTGTTTTTATGGGACGATATGAAGATTTAATAATTAAATATAATTCAATAACTATTAACGAAAGTTTAGATATGCCTCAGTTCTTATCTGGCATATATATGAATGGAGAAATTTTCATTAATGGTAATAAAGATGATGAAACCAAATTAGAAACACTAGCTTAAGAAATAGCTCACCACAAAATCACTTACGGTAACATTATAGATGACAAAGACATGTTAAACCGTAAGTTCGAGTTGAAAGCTAGACGCTTAGCCAATGAAGTGTTGATAACGCTCAACGATATTGTGAAAGCATTTAAACAAGGTATACATAATCTACATGAGTTAGCTGAATATTTTGAAGTAACGCAACAGTTTGTTTTAAATACAATCGAACATTACAAGCAAAAATATGGATTAAACGCTCAATGTGTTGATTATGTAATTAAATTTGAGCCATTGAGAGTATTTAAATATAAACAAATATAAATAAAGGTGGTTGACGGATCTGGACTTTAATAAAAAAGAAAAAGCATATAAATCGTTTTTAAATTCTACAACTAAGTTAATTGATACATTTAATAAAGCAAATAAGAAAAACAGAAAAATAAAATATTTACCAGAGTGGATAGATTTTTATGCCTCCCATCTGCTAGAAGAAAACTCATATTCCACCAATAGAAGGTATTCTGTATACAAAAAAGGGACAATTGTTTATGTTAATTTAGGAAGCAACATTGGCAAAGAATTCTCAGGTAATCATTTTTGCATAGTTTTAGATAATAAGGATAATCCAAATAAAGAAACTATTACAGTAATTCCCTTATCTTCAAAACAATCAAAGCATTACATTCAACTAGAATCTTCTATATTGGACATTACTATTATTAAATTAAATAAAGAAGTTGATCAATTATACAAGGAAGCTGACAATTTAAAAAACATGGCAAATGACATTATGAACAAGCATGAAGCAACAATAAAAGAAAAAGCATCTAGAAACATGTTACTTTATAAATACGGTTATATTACAGAACATTATATGAACAAGTTATACTATGAAATTGAAAATCTAATAAAAGACGAGGCCGAAGCTTATAAAAACAATATAAACTATATGATAAAACGGGCAAAAAACATGAAAGTTGTTGAAACTGTTTTCCAAAAACACAAAGACAAACAATCATACGCTAACGTTTCTGCTATAACAAGTATTAGTAAAAAAAGAATACAAAAAATAAATGATGAAGATCCCACTGGAAAAATTCAAATAAATGAAAAAGATTTAGAAAAAATAGAAAAACAAATATTAATAAGGTTTATAAAAAAGTTGAAATAATAAATTATATCTGGTATATTTAGTTTAATAATTCGCGGTGAAATCCCGCTTTCTACTTTAACAAGTAGCTCATTCCCGGTGAAATCCCGGTGACCAGATGTTAACTCATCTGGTCTTTTTTTATGAAATTTTATCGGGTAGTACACCTACCCTTATTATTTTTTACTTTTTTTGAGGAGGAGATCAAATGTCAATAAGAAAACAACCAAATGGAAAGTGGCATTACGATTTTGGATATGAAGGCAAACGTTATAAAAAGAAAGGTTTTAGAACTAAACGTGATGCAACTCAAGCAGAATCTATAGCACGCAATAAAGTGATGAAAGGTTTTGTAATCAACAATAAAACATCTTTTATCGACTATTACAATGATTGGATTAAAGTTAATAAGGAAGGTGTCGTTACAGACAAAGCCTATGCAACATTCAAAAATGCAATCAATCAATTTAAAACCTTTTTAGAGACTGAAAATTTCAGTGATGTTATTCTATCTGATTTAAACACTACCTTTTATCGCAAATTTATTAAATGGTATGGATCAAATCATTCGACAGAAACAGTTAGAAAAATACACAACTTCTATAGACGATGCAATTCAAGAACGTTTAATACACAAAGACCCTACTTACAAAGTTGTTGTTAAAGGAACTATACCCGCACAACGCGAAGAAGAAAAATTCATGAGTATTAAAGATTTTATCGGATTGAAAGAATACGTTGCTAATACTCCTATCCAATCCTATGTATTTATTTATATATTAATCATCACTGGTGGCCGTTTCGGAGAAGTACAACGATTGTGCAAATCTGATTTAAATTTTAAAGATTGTACAATACATCTACCAGGTACTAAAACAGAAACATCTGACAGAACAGTTGATGTTCCACTAACTGATATGAAAATATTACAAAATACTTTGGCGAAAATGCCAACAAATTTATCCACTCAATTGTTCAACACTGGAGTTTCGTTAATTACACACAACGCAGTAACTAAAGTTATGCAAAAATATTGTTTAGAAAAACGTATTGGCAAATATACATTACACAGTATCAGACACACACATTGTTCTTACTTGTTACACAATGATGTATCAATCTATTACATTTCAAAAAGGTTAGGTCATAAAAGTATAAAAACTACAATGGACGTTTATTCTCATTTATTAGATGAAATAGAACAAAAAGAAAAAACAAAAGCTCTTGGAGCGTTAGAAAATATGAACGGGAACGTTATTTAAGTTTTCGGGGACGTTATATAAAAAGTTAACATATTACGGGAACGTTTCGGGGACGTTCATTTTAGTTTACGGGTTTTAACGAAGTATAACAAGATATAACAAAACCCCGTCAAATCAACGTTTTGTTTAACGAGATTTAACGAGGAATAAGCAAATAACGGAAACGGAGGGATTCGAACCCTCGCGCCGCTCTCGCGACCTACACCCTTAGCAGGGGCGCCTCTTCAGCCAACTTGAGTACGTTTCCATGGCTCCACAGGTAGGACTCGAACCTACGACCGATCGGTTAACAGCCGATAGCTCTACCACTGAGCTACTGTGGAATAATTATTAATGTGGCTCAACATCAAGCACAAATATTATTATAACAAGATTAACTCAATTTGCAAGAGAAAGTACAAAAAAATATGCAGAACATTTACACTATAGTTATAAAACATTCCGCATATTTTAATTATAAACAATTTATTTATCTTCAAATAAAGAATATCGCGTTAAAGCTTCAAAAATATTGAGTGTTGCTTTATTATAGTCAATTGGTTGATCTGGGTTTCTAGATATCATACGGGATTGTTTATCAACAAGATAGTAGTATAAAATAGCATTTGTATATTGATGCCATAAACTGTGGTATGAAACGTGAAGGATGATACTTTCGTTATTAATAAAAGTAACACGACATTTGCGGTTTTTTAATTCTTTAATTTCTTCAATGTAATGCATATTAATCCAGATGTTTTCTCGTTGTCTATCAGAATGTGTTGGAAAAAAGTAAGTTGGAAAAAGTGGCGTCAATAAAATTGGTGGTTTACTTGAAATGGCAGTAATACGATTAGTTTCAGCTTTTTTACCTAAATACGTATTGCCGTAAAATTTACAGGAGCGTTCGATTATTTTTTGAACTTTAAATGGATTATGTATCCTAGTTTGATCAAAGCGTATAATTTCACTGCCATTAGGTTGATCATATTCATCTGTAACTGGACGAATAACCATATCTCCCTTGCGAATAACATAAACACTTTGTGAATGCATAGGCATTACCTCACTTTATTAAATTATTCATTATCAATCATTTAAACAACTGATAATACAAAATATTTTATAATAATATTATCTAATGTCAAGTTATTCCTTTAGTATAATTTTACATTAATATAATTAAAATAGTCAGAATATTCATTGATTTCAAAATTAAAAAAATGTATACTAACTATAAATTAGAGAAAGGTAGTGATTTAAATGAAATACAATACACATGTTAAGCACACAACACTCGAACAATTTGTGACTACTGTTAATGATTTAGGTATTGAATTAATCATCGATGAAGCCTTGAGAGAAGTTAGAAAACAACAACTTGAAGATTTAATTGACCAAGCTCTAGTTAACAAGAATGAAGAAGCATTTCACATGTATGTTACAGAATATAGTAATCTGGAGGCTTTTACAAGTGAGTAATAAAATATGTTATTCCATCATTAATATTTAAAGGACTACTCTTACTCCATATAATATGTAAGAATAGTCCTTATTTACTATTATGACATTAATCTAATTAATTCGTGACGATCGATATCTCCAAAATAATGGTATAAATCATATTCTGCTAACGCTTCTTCAATATGTTCGAAATCATGCAAACATCCAACTAATGCATTCTCTAAATCAGTAACATCTCCTACACCAAAGAAATCACCAAATATTTTAGCATGTTCAATCTTACCTCTTTTAACATCAAATTTAATTTGTACAAATCCTTTGTCAAATTTTTCTTCACGTTCAAAGTTATATTTGGGATTTTTACCATAATTCCAGTCCCAAGTTCTATATTTTTCATTACTTAAAGCTTCTATGTTTGCCCAATCTTCATCAGTCAATATATACTCTTCTACTTCATTTTCTCCAAAAATTGTTTTTAAAATAATCGCTTTAAATTCTTCAATATCAATTGGTTCAGCTAAAAATTCTTCAATATTTGCAACTCGTTTACGTACTGACTTTATCCCTTTTGATTTTATTTTAGCTGGATTTACTTTTAAGGCATTTTGTACTTCATCAAGATCACTATTTAACATTAATGTACCATGACTAAACATTCTATTTTTCACTTTAACCATAGCATTACCAGAAATTTTTGCTTGTCCAACTTGAATATCATTACGTCCTGTTAATTCTGCATTTACACCTAGAGTTTGTAATGCTTGAACGATAGGTTGAGTAAATTTTTTAAAATTATGGAAACTGTTACCATCATCATCTGTAATAAAACTAAAGTTCAAGTTACCTGTATCATGGTAAACAGCTCCGCCCCCTGATATTCGTCTAACTACGTCAATATGATGCTTATCTATGTATGCCTTATTTACTTCTTCAATCGTGTTCTGATTCTTACCAACAATAATAGATGGACGATTAATATAGAATAAGAAATAACTTTCTTCACTTGGTAAATTCTTTAACACATATTCTTCCATTGCTAAGTTTAAAGTGGGATCAGTAATATTGTTGTTACTAATAAATTTCATATTATTCTCTCCTTAATGATCTTTATTTAACACTTACCTTATTTATGCCTTATTCTTAACAAAATTGCCAATCATATACTCATTTTTGACGTTATTTAGCAGTGAAAAGTTACTTAATTATTTTTATA
>NZ_PPQR01000116.1:0-25767 GCF_002902085.1 Staphylococcus simiae | reverse complement strand
AGGTTAGGTCATAAAAGTATAAAAACTACAATGGACGTTTATTCTCATTTATTAGATGAAATAGAACAAAAAGAAAAAACAAAAGCTCTTGGAGCGTTGGAAAATATGAACGGGAACGTTATTTAAGTTTTCGGGGACGTTATATAAAAAATTAACATATTACGGGAACGTTTCGGGGACGTTCATTTTAGTTTACGGGTTTTAACGAAGCATAACAAGATATAACAAAACCCCGTCAAATCAACGTTTTGTTTAACGAGATTTAACGAGGAATAAGCAAATAACGGAGAGTGAGGGATTCGAACCCTCGAGACGCTTGTGGCGCCTACACACTTTCCAGGCGTGCTCCTTCGGCCAGCTCGGACAACTCTCCATAGTAATATTATAAAACAAAAAACAGAAGCGATATTTCACTTCTGTTTATATGACTCCTACGGGACTCGAACCCGTGTTACCGCCGTGAAAGGGCGGTGTCTTAACCGCTTGACCAAGGAGCCATGGCTCCACAGGTAGGACTCGAACCTACGACCGATCGGTTAACAGCCGATAGCTCTACCACTGAGCTACTGTGGAATAATAAAGTTTGAAATGGAGCGGGTGATGGGAATCGAACCCACAACATCAGCTTGGAAGGCTGAGGTTTTGCCATTAAACTACACCCGCTAATGTAATACGATTATGGGGCGGTTGAAGGGGATCGAACCCTCGAATGTCGGAACCACAATCCGATGTGTTAACCACTTCACCACAACCGCCAAGACATAAAGAATGGTTCAGGACAGAGTCGAACTGCCGACACATGGAGCTTCAATCCATTGCTCTACCAACTGAGCTACTGAACCTTAACAATAATGGCGGTCTCGACGGGAATCGAACCCGCGATCTCCTGCGTGACAGGCAGGCGTGTTAACCGCTACACTACGAGACCTATTAAATTTATGTATTGCGGGAGGCGGATTTGAACCACCGACCTTCGGGTTATGAGCCCGACGAGCTACCGAACTGCTCCATCCCGCGATAATATTATTTTTAACTACTAATTTAATATACCATAATAAAATGTTTAAAGTCAACAATTATTTGTATTTATTTAAATAGTAATTCTTTTGTAAATACTAAATCGCAATTAGCAGTGCTCTGTTGAACACAAATATTAGTATATTAAGTTTTGACTGTCTCGTCAACTTAATTTTTAAATTAAAATGTGTAAAAAAACGCTTCTTCTTCCATTTTATAATATAAGTGTTTAAATAACGTAAAATATAAAGATAGACATACTCGTAATGTCACGATTAGCGCCTCAACCATTTTTCATTACTGTATGCCCACCAAATTTATTTTGTCATATAACCTTGCATACGATCTTGCAGCGTTGTAAATGTTTTAAATCCGTCTTGTTCTAAAAAGTGTCCGCCCTCTTCTACTATACGCAAGTTACCTTCTAACGCATTCATTAATCGTTGAGTTTCTTTATATGATACATATTTATCGTTTTTAGAACTTAAACCATAAAAATGATCAACTTTAGCTTTAATATTATCATAATCGATTGTGACATCTCTTAAATCAACGTTTAAATCAATATCCTCTGCATCTTCTTTAAAACCGGCAATACTGAAAAATCCTTCAATATGCTTATCCATTAATTCTATATATTTTAAAGATGTAATAGATCCAAGACCGTGTGTAACAAAGTATGTATCTTGTTTAGTAATATGAATTTGTTTCTTCATTTCTTCTACCCATTGATCAACAGTCTTATTAGCTGCCGACTCACAATTAAACAACGTAACATTATATCCTTCAAGTGTTAAATTATGTTGCAACCACTGGTACCAATGATTATGACTATCTCCATACATTGAATGCACAATAATTACGTCTGTCATGAAAATCTCTCCAATCATAAACTAAAATATTATTAACAAATAAGTACTAATTTTCTAGAACGCTTAATTTATTACCTATTACAAATTGCATAAGTCAGCCTATATAAAAACTCTAAATTATTTCCTTATTTCAAAAACTTAAATAAGTCTTGTTTATCTACTATCATAAAATATTTAAAAAACACTTTAAAGTGAAATGGTGACTACTTTCAAACCATTTAAATACACTTTAAAGTGTCCCTATACTTTATATTTCTTGTAATAACTCTTCAACTGCTTCTTTACCTTGTTTAATACAATCAGGTAAACCTACTGCTTCAAATGAAGCACCAGTCACACGCAATCTAGGATATGTGTTTCTTATATGTTGTTGTATTTGACGAATTTGTTGGATATGCCCAACATGATATTGTGGCATACTTTTTGGAAGTCGATTGACTATTGTAAAGTCAGGATCTCCTTTGAATGTCATCATCTTACTCAAATCACGGCGCACGATAGAAACGATTTCTTCGTCACTGTGATCTTCAACTACAGTATCACCCGGTTTACCAATATAGGCACGTATTAACACTTTACCTTCTGGTGTAGTAAATGGCCATTTTTTCGAAGTCCAAGTACATGCAGTAATATCTGTATCGCTTGTTCTGGCAATAACAAAACCTGTACCATCATAAGTATTTTCAATATTTTGCTCATCAAATGCTAATACGACAGTCGCAACTGATGTACTATCCATCGTTTTAAAGTAATCAAATGCTGGATCGTGCCCAAACCATTGTAAAAATACTTGATGTGGTGTTGTTACCAGGACACCATCATATTGTTCAGTGTTATCACCGCAAACAATATCATAATGCTGTTGAGTAGAAATAATATCATCAACTGCTGTTTGATATTTGATATTTACATTTTTATGTTTAATATTTTGTTCTAACGCTTCAATAAATGAGCTTAAACCATGTCTAAATTGTTTGAATTGTCCTTTAGGTGCTCCAGGATATAGTTGTCGCTGTTTAATTCGTTGTTGTTTTTCATATTTCATACCTTTTATCAAGCTACCAAACGTTTGCTCTTTATCCTTAAAATTAGGAAAAGTACTCATTAAACTTAAATTATCAATATTAGTACCGTAAATACCGCCCATTAAAGGTTCAATTAAGTGTTCTAACACTTCATCGCCTAATCTTGCTCTAAAAAATTGCCCTACCGAAATATCTCCATTATGCATTTCCACAGGTTTTTTAATTAAATCTAAGCCAGCTCTTAATTTACCTAGTGGAGATATAAGTTTAGTAGTTAAAAATGGCTTAATATCTGTTGGAATCCCCATGATAGAGCCACCAGGGATAGGATAAAGCTTATTTTTAGCAAAAATGTATGACTGTCCTGTTGTATTAGTTATAATGTCTTGTTCTAACCCAATATCTTTTGCTAAATCTGTCATAATTGTTTTGCGACCTAAATATGATTCTGGACCTAGTTCAATCATATAACCATCTTGTCGATAAGATTGTATCTTACCTCCAGGTCTGTTAGAACTTTCATAAATGGTTACATCTATACTTGGATCTTGTTGTTTTAAATAATATGCACTTGCTAAGCCGGTGATGCCTGCGCCAATAATGGCTACTTTTTTAGTCACAACATTTCACGCTTCCTTTATTATTATATGATTGATTTAATTTCATCAACGATAGCACCAATAAATAATGGATGAGTATTAGGCATGTCTGGACGATAATAGTTAGCGCCGATGTCATCACAGACAACTTTACATTCATAATCATTATCATAAAGTACTTCTAAATGTTCACACACGAAGCCAACGGGTGTATAAATAAAGTTTTTATATCCATGTTGTTCAAATAAGTTACGAGTCAAATCTTGCACATCTGGTCCTAACCATGGTGTTCCAGTGTTACCTTCAGATTGCCAACCAGTAGCCACATGCGTAATATTGGATTGTTGTTGAATAATACGTGCAGTATCTTCCAACTCTTGCGGATAAGGATCGTTATTTCTCTCAATTAAACCTTTAGGCAAACTATGCGCTGATACGACAAGTACTGTATCGTTATGTTCTTCTTGAGGTATTTCTGCTAGCGTTTCATTTACTTTTTCAGTCCAATATTGAATGAATTTAGGTTGGTGATAGTAATGTTTAACATGTTTAAGTTCAATACCATATTTAGCAGCTTCCTCGTCTGCTCTTTGATCATATGACCCTACTGAAAAGCTAGAATAATGTGGTGCTAATACTACTGTTATAGCTTCTTCTATACCATCTTTATGCATTTGTTCTACTGCTTCTTCAATATATGGAGAAATATGTTTTAATCCTAAATATAATGAAAACTCAATGTCTGAATATGCATCATTTAATGCATTTAATAAAGCTTCAGCTTGTCTATCTGTAGTACCAGCTAAAGGTGATAAGCCACCAATAAATTTATATCTATCTTTTAAATCTTGTAATTCTTCTTCTGTTGGACGTTTACCATGTCTGATATCAGTATAGTATGGTTCTATATCACTTTCTTTATAAGGCGTACCATATGCCATAACTAATAGTCCCATTTTTTTAGTCATTGATAAAACCTTCCTTTAATTGAAATATATTGCTTTAGCACAATATAATTACCGTACTATTTTTGAGTATAATTGTGTACAAATTCGCTCACACGTCTTAATGTTTCTGGTTGAACCTCTGGAAATACACCATGACCTAAATTAAAAATATGTTTACCATACGTCATTCCTTGGTCTAAGATAGTTTTCAATCTTTCTTCAATAACATCCCAAGGTGCTAATAACAGAGAAGGATCTAAATTACCTTGAAGTGTTTTTGATACGCCTAGTTGTTGTGCTTCATTAATCGATATCCGCCAATCAAGCCCTAAAACATCAATTGGTAAATCGTTCCATTCATTAATTAAATGACTTGCACCAACACCAAATAAAATGACTGGTACATCATATTGAGCTTTAATCTCACTAATTAAACGTTCCATTTTAGGCTTAATGTAGTATCTATAATCTTGAACATTAAGTGCACCAACCCATGAGTCGAATATTTGAATTAACTCTGCTCCAGCTTCAATCTGAGCACCCACATAGGCTACTGAAACATTTACTAGATGATCCATTAAACTAAACCATGTTGCTTCATCACGATACATCATTGCCTTTGTAAAATTGTAATTTTTTGAAGGACCACCTTCAATCATATAAGAGGCTAAAGTAAATGGTGCTCCTGTAAATCCAATTAATGGCACATTCAATTTTTCTTCAGTTAATAATTTAATTGTATCTAAAACATAAGGAACGTCTCGTTTCGGATCAATTTGTGATAGCTTTTCGACATCTTGCACTGTCTTAATTGGATTATGTATAACTGGACCAATACCTGATTTTATTTCTACATCAACACCAATTGGTTGTAATGGCGTCATAATATCCTTATATAAAATTGCTGCATCTGTGTTGTAATTATCAACTGGCAAATGTGTCACATAAGCACATAATTCAGGTTGATGAGTTATTTCAAACAATGAATACTTTTCTTTCAATTTACGATATTCAGGCTGAGAGCGACCTGCTTGTCTCATAAACCACACTGGTGTATGTGTCGTTTTTTCGCCTTTTATCATTTTTAAAATTGTATCGTTTTTATAATGCACCGAAAGGCCTCCTAATTAAAATCATTCTTATCTATAGTATCACATTGATAAATAATACGTATTTAATACAATCAATTGTCATAAAACTGACATTTAAAAATTTTATCAATTGATTAATATTTGTTATTAACTTGTTAACAGTTATGAACATTTTTATTTAATTTACTAACAATTTCTATTATATAAACATTATTATGACATTAATAGTGGTAATCGAAGGTTTATAATCGTATAATGGATTAAAAAATAAGGGGGCCATCATGATGAAAAAATTATTCACTTCATATGGAACTTACGGATTTTTAAACCAAATTAAATTGAATCACCCTGATCACCATTTATTCCAATTTTCTACTGCAGATTCATCAGTTATATTTGAAGAAACAACTGGTAAAACTGTACTAACTTCACCTTCTGTTTATGAAGTTATAAAAGAGATTGGTGACTTTAGCGAAGATCATTTTTATTGTGCCATTTTTATCCCAACAACTGAAGATCATAAATATCAATTAGAGAAAAAGTTATATAGTTCTGATGAAGACTTTAAAAACTTTGGTGGATTTAAAAGTTATCGTCTACTAAGACCATCAAAAGGAACAACTTATAAAATTTACTTTGGCTTTGCTGATAGACAAACATATGAAGACTTTAAAAACTCAGAAACATTTACCCTTAATTTTTCTAAAGAAGCATTAAGTCATTACTTTGGTTCAAGTGGACAACATTCTAGCTATTTCGAACGTTATTTATTCCCTATTAAAGAATAAATGATTTAAATTACCAAATAGTTGAAGCAGGTAAAATTAGCTGATATTTTACCTGCTTTACTAATGCTTAAATACCTATATCAATTCAAAAATTAAAACTTAGTCTCTCAATAATGTTTCTTGATATTTTAACTTTTTAATAATGCTTCGTATCGTTAACCAACCTACAATGAAGAACACGATAGCTGCATACGCTAGTATCCAATGTGTCATTATAAATGTGACGCTTAAAATAATGCCTATGACGATCATTAAACGATATAAAAATTGTTCATATCCTTTGATTACTTTTGAATCAGCTACTGGCCAAACTTGTGGCCACAAACCATAAGCTTGTTGTGAATAAAATTGTGCCATTTGTAATAATATCAAGTACATAAATAAGGCTCCAATGATAATTGTCACAATTGTATAAGGTAACCAAACCATCAATAACACTGCAATAATAATTAATCTAAAGATAATATTAAAGGCATCTCTTCCTCTAACAAAACTTCGTTTAAATAAAAATAAATACATTGCATTAGAATTAAACTTCTTACCTTTAGGAACATTTAATAAGACATCTAAATATTTACGTCTAACGGCAGATTCTTTTAAATGTTTAACATCAGTAAACATATTTACAAATTTATAATAATTCATATGATGTCGTTGCTCTACTGCTATCATTCTTTCCCAAGGATACAAATATTGTGGTTTAACTTTCTTAAGTATCCATTCAAAAATCACAGGAATTAATAGTAATACACATGCTAAATACAGTTTTGGTCCCAGTAATAAATAATAACTAATAATATATGTGACCAGTAAGATCATATTAGTAGCTACTAATGAAAAACGTGATTGATAACTTTGCCATCTCAGTCGTAAACCTAAATATGGAAAGAGCAAAGCACTGATTATAACAAAAACATAAAATATAAATGCTTTATGATTGATTTGATAAAAAAGTGGAAACATAACGACTAAGATGATAACTGATAATGAAATTTTTGAAAAATAGCTATATATTAAACTCATATTCATATATTTAGTCATATGTTTTTCAAACGGTAGTAAGAATAATTTGTCAGCTTCTGTCAATAATGGTCTAATGGGAAAAATGGAAATAATACCTAAAATGATTGCAGCAATTAGTGCAAAATTAACATTATCAGGAATATGTTGTAACCATTCTCCATAACCAAAAATGAAAGCACCTAATAAAATTAATAAAAAGACCATAAAATGGCCATTAAATATAAATTTATTATAATACATCTTTTCTTTACGTAAGGCCTTCAAACGTTTATTAAATAATTCAACAGCAAGGTCACGCATGATGTTGCCCACCTTGTGTCACATGAATATAAATATCATCTAATGTTTGATGATGTAATCCAGTTTGTTGACGCAACTCTTCTAAGTTCCCAATCGCTACAATTTGACCTTCATCCAAAATGATAAAACGATCACAATATCTTTCGGCAGTCGCAAGAATATGTGTACTCATTAATACTGTTCTACCTTCATTTTTCTTTTCTACCATTAAATCTAACATGGATTGAATCCCCAATGGATCTAAACCTAAAAATGGTTCGTCAATGATATATAATTCAGGATTTACAATAAAAGCACATATAATCATAACCTTTTGTTTCATCCCTTTTGAAAAATGACTAGGGAATATTTTAAGCTCATTAGTTAACCTAAATGTTTCCAATAAAGGTTTAGCGCGTGACATCGCCTCATCATAATCAATATCGTAAGCCATTGCCGTCATTTCAATGTGTTCTTCTAATGTCAATTCATCATATATTACTGGAGATTCTGGTATATATGAAAGCTTTCTTCTATATGTTTCAATATCATCATTTATATTTACGTTTGAAATAGCTAATTGGCCTTCCATTGGTGTTAATAAACCAAGCATATGTTTAATTGTTGTACTTTTACCAGCACCATTCAATCCAATCAAGCCAACTATTTCTCCTGACTGTAATTCGAAATTAATATCTTTAATTACAGGACGTTTGCCATATCCTCCTGTAAGATGTTCAACTTTAACTGTCATATTGCACCTCCACGACTTTCATTGTACCAAAAATTGAAGGACTCTCATATTAAATAGCTATGTCTTAATATCGATTTATCTTCGACAATGATATAATAAAATCAAATATTACTTGAATAGGAGTGTCGTATTTATGGCTGAAACAATTTTTAGTAAAATTTTATCTGGTGAGATTCCAAGTTATAAAGTATATGAAAATGACTATGTATATGCATTTTTAGATATTTCACAAGTGACTAAAGGTCATACTTTATTAATACCAAAGAAAGCTTCAGCAAATATTTTTGAAACTGATGAAGAAACTATGAAGCATATTGGTGCTGCACTACCAAAAGTTGCTAACGCAATTAAACAAGCATTTAATCCTGATGGTTTAAATATCATTCAAAATAATGGTGAATTTGCTGATCAATCTGTATTCCACTTACATTTTCACCTAATACCACGATATGAAAATGATATTGATGGTTTCGGTTATAAATGGGAAACACATGAAGAAACAATAGACGATAATGCTAAACAAGAGCTTGCAGCATTAATCCAATCACAATTTGAATAAATATGCTTATCAGCTTAATATTTGGGTATACTATTATTAATCTGAAGTTAAAATATTAATTTCAACTATGACACATTAATATTTATTTGTACGACATAACAGTGAGGAGAATTCAAATGAAAGTATCACGTATCTTATTTGGTGTTGGTGTAGGTGTTGCAGCAGGATTTGCTGTTGCCTTACAAGGACGCGATGATAAAAGTGTTAAACATAACACAATTGACAAAACAGCCCCTACCGGCTCAAGAACTGAATTACAACTTGAAATAGATAATATTAAACAAAGTTTTAATGATATCTTAAATTACAGTTCTCAAATTAAAAATGAAAGTGCTGAATTTGGAGGTTCAATTGGTAATGAATTTAAAACACTCATCGGCAACTTCAAATCAGACATTAACCCTAATATTGAACGTCTACAATCTCACATTGAGAATTTACAAAATCGTGGCGAAGATATAGGCAATGAATTATCTAAATAATTGTTAACGCAGTGTGGCTTATTACCTACACTGTGTTTTTTATTTTTTTAAAATTAAGTCACTACTTATTTGTTAGCTATTACCTATATTGTGATACAACTATAAGATGGTGACAAAAAGCATTCTGTGCTTAATCATTTTCGATTGACATTTCTTGTTTACATTTGAAAATAAATAAAAATGAACGTGTTCTCATTATAGTTAATCTTGACTTAGAATAATTATTAAATACATTTTCAGATAAAATTATTTAAATCATACTCCCTTTCAATCCACGCATTGACTAATTTAATTTTTAGATAGATAATACCTATCGTATAGTGAAAAGAGATGAGGCGTTATTATGTTTTTATGTAAACGACAATTAGATATACATGCACGTTTTGGTCTACCAAGAATTGCATTTATGAGCGTAGTATCTACAATTATTATGTTTTTAGTTAGTTATGAAATTATGTATTTTTTCTCTAGTACACGATTATCAGATCGTTATTTCCTAGTTTTTTTATTTTGTGTAGTGCTTATGTATCCACTTCATAAAAGTGTTCATTTATTATTTTTCCTACCGTATTATCATTCATTCAAAGTTCATAAATTAACTAATCGTCGCTGGTTATTATTTTATAATACGTATGTCAATACACCAGTTCATAAAATTTATTTTTGTATCAATTTGATATTACCACTTGTATTACTAACAACATTATTTGTAGTATTAACCATTCACTACCCTCAATATGGTCACTACTTCATGTTTTTATTATCGCTAAATTTTGGGTTTTCTATTTTGGATTTACTCTATTTAAAAATCATCTTGTTTTCTAATTATGGTCAATATATTGAAGAGCATAGTACTGGTATTCATATTTTGAAAAAAACCAACAATCGCAAGTATTTATAGAATGCTATATCATTGAACTAAGGACAAAAAATTCTATATTTCATATAGTGTGCTTAGCAGTATCTGGTCGAATGATAAATGATAATCAATCATCGTTTAATCATACTAATCGGTGTTGTCGGAGTGGTATAGAAATGAATTTTTAAAATTTAATTTCTGTATCATTCCTATTTTTTTATTAATTTAGTCATGCTGTAGTCTGATGCATTACAATTCTAATTGGTGATAATATAAATTTATGTTATATTTACGATGATCAACTAACAAAGGAGTTTCAACTATGAAATCAATAAACAAGCTAATTGTTCCCATAACTGCAAGTGCATTATTATTAGGTGCATGTGGTTCAAATGCAACAGATTCGAAAGATAACACGTTAATTTCATCAAAAGCTGGTGATGTCACTGTTGCTGATACTATGAAAAAAATCGGTAACGAACAAATCGCAAATGCTTCTTTTGATGTCATGTTAAATAAAATATTAGCTGATAAATATAAAGATAAAGTAAATACTAAAGATATTGATAAAGAAATTGACAAAGAGCAGAAACAATATGGCGGTAAAGAACAATTTGAAAGCATGTTAAAACAGCAAAATTTAACATTGGATCAATATAAAGAACAAAAACGTACTGCTGAATATCAAAAGCTATTATTAGCTGATAAAGTTAATATTTCTGATAAAGAAATTAAAGAAGATACCAAAAAAGCTTCACACATTTTAATTAAAGTTAAATCTAAGAAAAGTGATAAAGAAGGTTTAGATGATAAAAAAGCCAAAGAAAAAGCAGAAGAAATCCAAAAAGAGGTAGCTAAAAATCCAGATAAATTTGGAGAAATTGCTAAAAAAGAATCTATGGATACATCTTCAGCTAAAAAAGATGGTTCATTAGGTTATGTCATCAAAGGGCAAACTGTCGATTCATTCGAAAAAGCTTTATTCAAACTTAAAGATGGCGAAGTTTCCAAAGTTGTTAAATCCGATTATGGTTACCATATTATCAAGGCTGATAAACCGACTGACTTTGATTCTGAAAAAGCTAACTTGAAAACTAAAATTATAGAACAAAAAATACAAAAAAATCCTAAACTTTTAACAGATGCATATAAAGATTTATTAAAAGAATATAAAGTGGACTACAAAGATCGTGATATTAAAAAAGCTGTTGATGATTCAATTTTAAACCCTGAAAAATTAAAACAACGTGCCTCACAAGATGGTCAATCACAACAAGCTGGTCTATCTGGATTGGGATCTTAAATAACCTAATTTAAAATTTATTAAAATAAGAGCGTTATCAGATGTTTATTTCAACATCCGATAACGCTCTTATTTTTTGGTTCTCTATTTTTAGGACTGATAATTAAAAAAAGAATAATTTGAAACGCAAATTATTTTGAAGCCGAGACTCCTGAGGTAGGGACCCAACATAGAGAAACTGTGAAACAGTTTCTACAAGCAATGAAAGTTGGGCAGCAGTGCTAGTCGAAGACTACAGGCTGAGACAGCACCCTAGGAAAGCGAGGCTTAAAAAATAATTATGTATCAGTCCAATTTGGGAGAGAACCATATTTTTTAATCTAATGACTCTGGTTTATAGAAGCGACGATTTTCTAGACCAAATATTTTATCTGTAAATTGACCTTTGTCTGTTTTCTTATATGCTTTTTCAAACATATTCATTTTGGCATCAATATTATCAATATAGCACAATATTTCTGCTTCTTTTAAATATGGTAATTTAGGAGAACCAAATTCCAATTTGCCATGATGAGATAGTATCATATGTCGTAATAATAATACTTCTTCTCCATCTATACTTAATTCTCTCGCTGCTTCAGCAACTTCATCACTAGCGATAGATATATGACCAAGTAAATTTCCTTCTACGGTATATGATGTAGCTACTGGTCCACTCAACTCTTTAACTTTACCTAAATCATGTAAAATAATAGCACTATACAATAAACTTCTATTCAATAACGGATAAATATCACATATTGACTTAGCAATACGTAACATAGTTAATACATGATAACTCAAGCCACTGGCAAAGTTATGATGATGTGAACTTGCTGCTGGAAAACTATAAAATTGTTGTTGATATTTTTTTAATAAATGACGTGTAATACGCTGTAGGTTAGCATTTTCAATATTTAACATAAAATGAGAAATTTCTTCTTGAATCTCTTCCGGTTTTAAAGGTGCACCTTCAATAAAATCTTGTGTTCTCAATTGATCTTCCGCTGTGGCTAATCTAATTTGATTAACTTTCATTTGTTTATTACCGCGATAGTTAATCACATCACCTTTAACATGGACAATTTCTTCTGGTTTTATAATTTCCATATCTTTTTTTGTAGCTGTCCAAAATTTCGCTTCCATTTCACCACTTTTATCTTGTAAATGTAACGTCATATAGTCTTTACCTTGTGCAGTAACACCTTGTGTCGCTTTATGCACTAAGAAAAAATGGTTAACTGAATCTCCGGGATTTAAATTCTCTACATTTCTCATCGTTTCCCGCCTTCCTCTATTTTGTTTAACGTAATAACTTCTTTAGCTGGAATAATATTATCTTTAACACATGTAAAGTAAAGTACTTGATAATGTTGTGATAATTCTCTTAAATAATTCAACATTTTTTCAGTACGCTTTTTATCAAAATGAACAAATGCATCGTCTACGATTAATGGGAATGGATAATATGGTCTTAATACTTTAATTAAACTGATACGTAACGCTACATAAAGTAATTCTTTAGTTGACTGACTTAATTCAACAGGTTCATATATTTGACCATTATGATGTTTCACCGTAATACTATCTTCATTATAATTAATCATTGTATATTTACCGTCAGTTAAGTTTGTTAAAATTGCAACTGCTTCGTTAATCACTTGTGGTAAACGTTTATCTTTAATTTGTTTAATATGTTCGTCAACTAGACTTTGTAAATAACTTAAACTAGCCCAGTCTTTAGCAATCGCATTTAATTGATTTTTAAGACTATGATATTCATGTCTAAAATTGGCAAGTGTTGAATCAGTTTCCATATGATTAATTTGAGCGTTTAAATCACTCACTTGACTCTGCATGTCTAAATATTGTTCATTATATTCATCAACTTGTGTAGCTAATAAACGATCTTCTTCATCTAATTGTGCCGTTGTTTTGTCACTTAAACTTGAGCTCAACTCATAAGAATAGTTTTGATTTTCAAGATATTTCGTTAATTGATTAAAACGATTTAAATCACTCGTATAACTTTGATAATCTTCATGATGCTGATAGAATTCTTCCTCATTTGAAACATTGATAAAATTAAACAATTCGTCTATTTCTTTATTATTGGCATTTAATTGTTCTTTTAAATGCGCTAATTCATTAGAAATTAATTTAGTATTGTCTTCGTTACTTTGCCATTTAGTTTTAGTATCTTCTGCATTTTTAAGCCATTGATTAATATCATGGAACAGTGACAATTTATTAAAGTACACAAATAGTGTTTGTGTTACTCTCTCAGCATGTTCGTAAAATTCCGTTAGCTCTGTTGCTAATTGTTGTCGTGTCACATTTAAATCCTTGATATGTTGGTCAAGTGCTTTGATGTTTGCCATTGTTGAAATACTATCAATTATTAATTCATTGGACATTTTAGGAGATAAATATAATTCTTCTTTAACATTAGCAATATTTTCATCTAAACTATGATGACGTGTCGTAGCTGCATTTAATTTACCTTCAATATATTGTCTCTTTTCATCTAGAATATCTTTATTCTTAATTGCTTGTTGCCAATGGTCACGATGACGATATTGTTCATCTAAATCAAAGTTTAAATCATAATTTTGATCTAATTGTGCCAATTGTTCTTTTAATTCAGCGATTTCGTCTGTAATTGCTTCACTATAATCAACTTCTTTAGCTTTTGACATGATGATGCCAATGATAAAAATGATAGTCAATATTGCAAAAATGATACCGAACAGCATATTTTGAGTAATAAATGAAAATGCTGTTAATCCTATTCCGACAATTGTTAGAATAATAAATGTTGTACGTAATAATTTTTGACGTTGTTGTTTCTGCTGTTGCTCTATTTCAAAACGTTCTTTTAATTTTTCATATAAATTTTCTTTTTCGTTTAATTCGATAACTTGTTGAGAATATTCTTTTTTCTTTTCAAATGTTTCATCAGGAACGATATGTTCTTCAATCGCATCTAATTCACTATTTATAGCATTTGTTTCAATTTTATTATCTTCCAGACTACGCTCAAGCTGTTTAATATATGCTTGTTGTTCTTGTTTTTGATTAATTTGTTCACTGACATGACTTTTCATAGCTTCTGAGCTATCTACACTATGATGTGTTTCAGACCATCCAATATGTGATTGTAATTCTTCTTTTTCTCTTTGTTTATTAGCGATGTCTTTTTCTACTGATGTTAATTCAAACTCTTTATTTTTAATATCACTTTGCTGTTGGTTTAAACTAGTCATTGCATCAATATCAGATTGTTTAGCAGGTTTAAGTTTGTGTTTTTCATCTAACAATTGCTGTAAGCGTTCTTCTCTCAAACCAATATCTCGCTCTAATGATTGTTTATGCGCTCTTGCTTTTTCATATCTATCAATACCTTTTTCAGGAAAATGGATTGGTTCAACATTTAAATTTTGTTCTAATGCTTTCCATTCTTGAGCATGATCATGTAATGCAACTTCTTTTTGCTTTTCTTCATGCATTTTTGATAATTGGTTTAAATTTTGTTTTAAGTTTTCAAGTCGTCTAGTTGCTTTATCACGATCATCCACTAAACGATGATATGTTTCTAATTTTGCTTCTTCTTCACGAATTTGACTTTCCAATTGTTTCAATTGGTCAATTTGTTGATTAATAACTGGATTTTTTCCTGATTTCTTATAAAGTTCATCTTTTTTACGATTAATAAGATTTCTCATAGACGTAAATTCAGTAGAACCTAAGGCACCAGCTTGTAACAAATAATCTTGCAGTTGTTTCTCGTGAAGATTACGATGAATATCTTGTAATCCTAATACATCAAAAGAAAAGATACCTTGATATGTCTTTTTAGAGATATAGTTAAGTTTCTTTTGTAACCAGGCTTCGTCACGTACAGTACCATTTGGTAAATAGACTTTAACATCACCTTGAGCACTACCTTTAATACGTTCAACTTCAATCTCCATATCATCATCTAAGATTAAAGTTAATTTGCCACCATATTGATTACCCAATCTAGGTTCAAGACGTGGTTCTTTTGATTTTTTAGTTGGAAATCCAAATAAAATCGAATGGATAAATGCTTGTATCGTTGATTTACCTGCTTCATTTTCACCAAAGATTTCTGTGAATGTTTGATTAAAATCAATTTTGCGTTGAACAAACTGACCATAGCCATATATTTCAAGAGATTTAATTATCATTTTGTTCACCTCTCATCTCTGCCTTTAATAATTCTTCTGCGTGATTAACTAATTCAGTATGATTAAACTCAGTATAATCTTCTAAATATTTAGAAGCACGAGGATTGAGATATAAATCAGACATTGCATTATCAAACACTGTACGATCTGCTAATAATTCTCCTGAAAATTCATTCACTAATGGTGATTCATCATTTTGTGTATACGAAATTGATAAATCATCAATGACAACGAATTGATTTTCATTTTCTTCATAGTCTGCAATCATTTCTTCGACTTGTAATAAATCTTGAGGTGAAATATATGATTCACTATTAACAAGCAGTTTCAGACGATAAATTGCTTTACCTTGATTTCTCACTCGTTCTTTAAATTGTTGAATTTCTTCATATAAACCTTGCTTTGAGGTCTGTTCAGTCTCGATGGTTGCTTCTTCAAATCTGATGTATTGTGTTGGATAAAACTGTGTAGTTAAATTTAAATGATCGCCTTCAACTAATAAACATCCTTTTTCACCTTGCTCATTAAAATGTCTACCTTGAATATTTCCAGCATAGTTAATCACTGGCATATCACTTAATTGTTGACGTTCATGTATATGTCCAAGTGCCCAATAATGATATAGTTTGCTATTTAAATCTTCTAAAATAAACTCAGTATATCGATCTTTTGTCGAAGACTTACTATACGTTCCATGTAATACACCGATATGTATACCCTTTTGACCCTGACTAGAAGGATATTCATCTATTTTATTTTCATAACTAGATTTATCTTGATAACTAAAGCCATGAATATAAATTGTTTCACCGGCTTTGGTAATGGCTTCGTATGTTTCTACTTGATTTGAAAATACTGAAACATTATCTGGCCAATTTGCAGTGATATTTGAAGTTAATGGATCGTGATTACCATGGCTAATATAGACAAAAATTTGTTCGTTTTTCAATCTTTCAAACTGTTGTTGTAGAAATACTTCAGCACGAAGTGTTCTATTCTCACTATCAAATAAATCTCCAGCAATGATGACGAAATCCACTTCATGTTGGAGTGCGATATCGACAATATTTTTAAAACTTTCATAGGCACTTTTTTGGATATCCTCAAATATTTTGGGGCTTAAATGACTTTTAGACTTAAACGGACTATCTAAATGTAAATCTGCACAATGAATAAATTTAACCATACTTACATTTCTCCTCAATAAAGGTTCTAACATCAATTTCAAAGATGATGACTCCTAAATTCACATGTGTCATCTGCTTGCTTTGAGTTATAAATGTTGAATGTTACATTTTGTTATTATCATATTCTTTATACAATTTGTTTAAAATAAATCACTCATTTTTAGTATATGGGTTATTTTGGCTCAATTTTATCTATAATTGAAGTGTTATTTGACAGATATTAACAAAGTATATTATCTATTCATTTTACCATAAGATATTTCATATCGTCGATGAACATTATATGTTAAGCGCTTCCATAATAAAAAATTAATACTTTCTCCAATTTTCAAACTGTCTATCTATAATAAAAATTGAATTTGAACAATGATTGTATAACTTACAACTTCATGTTGTTAAAGTAAGACTATTATAAAAATGACTATAAAAAATGTTAATCATCATGTGCACATTAGGACTTTAAGTTATCAGTTGTCAATAAAGTCTTTATTACTGTTTGAATATCATTACTAACAAGTTAAAAAAGTTTCTTTGTCAAATTGGTCTGATATATAATTACTCTCTTTTTGTTTATCAGTCCTAAAATTTAGATAAGCTAAAAAAGCCAACAAAGTTAGACACTTTGTTGACTTTAATCTTCTTAATTTAAGATAATATATACACTATTTAGTCAGCGTAAATTTCATCTAAAGGTTTAACGATGATTTGGTTGATTTCTTGGAATACTTGACTCATTTTTTGCTCAGCATTCATTAATTCAGAGATATTTTCATCTTTTTCAATTGCTTGAGCTTGTTCTTGAGCTTTTTGTAAATCTTCCTCAGGAATCTCTTCACCTTGCATTTGTTTTTGTTGGAAACTCATTTGAGTTTCACGAAATTCATCAAATAATTTTTTTGACTCTTCATTCGCTTTTACTTTCGCAAAAGCATCCTTAATAGCTTTATATTCTTCACTATCTCTTAAAGCTTGTTCTAATTGATTTGCATAATCGTATAAATTTACTGCCATGTTTAGCACTCCTTTGATAACTTGTTTAATAACGTTTCGCTATTACTTTACCACATCTCTCTTTTTTAGACAAAGATTGCAACTAATCCTTGGAATAATCCAATAATTCCGCCCAAAATGAAACCAAGAGACATAATTAATTTTAACTCTTTATCTGCAATTTCAATAATTAATTTTTCAATATAATCTAAATCAAATGTATTTATTTGTTCTTCTACTAAACCTCTTAAATTCACTTTTTTCATAATACTTGAAAGATGTTTAGATAATTGAGACGTAATCATCGTTGTTAATTGTTGAACTAAATGCTGTTCTAGATAATCAATGACATTAGGTATCATTTGTTGTAGTGAACGATGTGATTGTTGATATATGGTATCGCTTATATAATTAGCACTAACTTCAGATATTTCTGCAAATTGTTGTTCAGTTATTACTTCATTTAATTGCTTTCTTTTTAATTCTTGATATTCATTGTGTATTACTGTCGTCGCAATCGCTTTAGCTTTCGGATGTGACGTTAATCTAATTAACTTCTGTTGAATACGATCAGCAATACTTTCTTTAGTCATAAACATTTGTAACATACCGATAATTCTACCTTTTTCATTGAAAAAGGTATCTATCATATCGTTGATATCTTTAGTTCCTCTTTCAGAAGACAAATATTTACGTGCTCTATCACAGAGTAAATCTGTAGCTTCCTCGACCTTATTATCTATTGCTGTTTGTATCGTTTCAGGAATAAGATTAACCAATTGTTTAGCTTGATGATTCTTATAAAATGTCATGATTTGACGTTGAATATAATGATTAACATTATCATTAATTACATGATCGATGTCGATATTTAAGTGTTGAGCAATACTAGCAATTGTTGTATTGTCATGTTTAACTTTTGAAATCTGTTGCATTAAGATATCCTCAATTGCTTGTTGAGACTGTCTACTTTCAAGTTTTGCTTTGATTAATGATTCAGTCAAAAGATGTTCTTCAATCACTTGACCTATCTTAGACGCAATTTCTCCCCTTCTTTTAGGTATTAGTCCAGGCGTAAATGGTACTCTCAAATGAAAAATATAAAGTGGTTTAAACGGATGAAATAGCATTCTTATAGCAATAACATTTGTTATGCCACCGATGATAGCTCCTACAACTATCATAAATATAATTACAAATATTGCATTCATTGATTGTTCTCCTTAATCACCGATATTTATCTATAATTTTTTTAAATGTAATGACTTATTTCCTGAATTAGATTTGTATAAACATAATTATAAAAAAACGATGATTGCACTTATACAAATGCATCATCGTTCTATTATCTATAAAAAGTTAGAGGCTTAAATATGAACCAATTCTTCTTTTGCATTTCTATTGAAATAAGTTTCCGCTTCTCTCATTTTTGAAGTACCAAAAATAGGTTGATTGTCAGGATTTAATACACGATAAATATTACTTACTTTGTTACTTTGTAAAATAAAACCATTACGCGTCTCTATATTATTCCAATAAATGTCGCTTGTTGGTGCATGATTTGGGTATGCACAGTGATTTCTAGATATAGTTTGTACGATTTCTAATGGATCACAGCCAAAAGTACTATTTAAAACTTCAGAATCTCTAAACAATGCACAAATTGAAATACACGTTGTCCAGTTTGGCAATACTCTTTCTTTCTCAATTTGAACCAAAGTCTTCTTTGATAACCCAATTGTTTGAGCCATTGTGTCTTGAGTATAGCCAGCCTCTATACGTACCATTTTAAATTTAGTTTGAATTAAATCAGTAAAACTCTGTCTATCCATTCTGTTATCTACCTTTCTATTTGGGGAATTTTATCCGGACGCAAGAAATTGCAATAATACACATTTCTTGAAACACAGATTACATCTTAATATATTTTTAATAAAATTAAAAGAGTCAATTTCACTTTTGTCTTAAATTTTAGTTAATCAACAATATTAAAGTTTACTTCAAAATAATATAAAAGTAAATCATGTAAAAAATAAAATTTATCAATTCAACTATCCTTCAATTTAATATCTTCAGCCGTCGTTCTATTACGTGAATATCAACTTTTTAAATCGTTGTATTTTAACCAAAATTTTTAAAGTTTGCTATTGTCATTTGATACTAATTCGTGATTTGATATTTTAGTCTGAATTTATTATTTACTATCTATCAATAAAGCCAATACTATCAATCGGCCACTGATAATTATTTATTTTTAAGCACTCGACACGTCAATTATTTTTTAACTGTGTATCTATTATATAAAAATTAAATCATTATAGGTAACCATGCATTTCTAATTTGTAATTAATCTAAGTTTATTATGTGCCTTCATCATTAATATCTAAATCAATTTATTTTCCATAGCATAAATAGCAGCTTGCGTACGATCATTAACCTGTAATTTAGCAAAAATATGACTAACATGTGTTTTAATTGTTTTCTCAGATACAAATAGTGTTTCCGCAATTTCTTTATTTGTCTTACCTTTAACCATTTCTCTAAGCACTTCTATTTCTCTTTTAGATAACTTATTAGTATTATGTGGTTTTTGACTTACTGCTTCAAAGACATCTTGAGCTTTAGGGTGTATAACTTTATTACCTTCTAACACTCGTCGTATAGTAGTTATCAGTTGTTCTGGTTCAACATCCTTCATTTCATAGCCATCAGCACCTTGATTAATGGCTGAAATAACATGTTCATCATCTACATAACTTGTTAACACTAATATTTTAATTTCTGGATAATATTTTTTTAAATATTTAGTGATTTCTATGCCATTCATATTTGGCATGACTAAATCTAACAAAACAATGTCTGGTTGTTCGCCACTATTGATAAAATCAATAAAATCTTGTCCGTTTGAAAAGTCTTCAATCACATCAAAATCATCAATGGTTGATAGTAAAAAGCGTAAGCCTTGACGAACAATATGGTGGTCATCTACTAGTATGATTTTTTTCATATTGTAACTCCTAACTACGTAATTCTATAGGTATTTTCATTGTTATTCTTGTACCTTGATTGGGTGTTGAATGTATGTCAACATTCCCATTTAACAATTTGACGCGCTGTTTAATATTAGCTAAACCATGGGATGACATCATATTGATCTCTTCCATATTAAAACCGCAACCGTCATCTTCTGCAACTATTTCAAGGTGATGATTTGATTGAGTTATTTTTATTAGTAATTTATCGGTATTAGCATGTTTTTTGACATTATTAATACATTCCTGTAGCGCACGATAAATATTTTCTTCGATGTCATTTGATAAATCAATTAATCCTTCAACATCAATTTCTAAATTGATATTGACTAACTTGCCATATGCAGTTAATGCATGTACAATACCTTGTTCTAAGCCAACTGGTTTTAATTGCCATATTAATGCTCTCATTTCATTGACAGCATTTTGACTTGTTTTTTCAATTGTTTGAAAAGCTTGTTTAGCAATCGTTTCTTGGGTTAAACCATATGCAGCATGTGCTGTTAACTTTACAGAAAATAGCATTTGATTTACTGAATCATGTAAATCTCTAGCCAATCGATTTCTTTCATTAATTTTTGCTACTTCCTTTTCATGATCCGTTAAAAATATTCGTTTAATAGCTGAACCTAACTGAAAAGCAACAGATTCTAGCAACTCTAAATCTTCGTCGCTATAACGTTCAGTATTGGGAGAAGCAACATTTAATATACCAAATTGTTCTGAACCAGATTTAAGTGGCACTGTTGCATGATGAGTAACGTCATTATTCTGATTCGGCAAAGCTTTAGAGGCTAAGTTAATTCTTGAACAATTTACAATATTTGAAGCTTTATTTAATTTCCCTTTATTAAAAGCATTAACACACCAGCATGTACCGTCTTTAATATAGTGACATTGGTTTGCCATTAATGAAGGTGGCAAATCGACATATGATACAAGTTCATGTTGACCTTCTTGATTTATAAAAAAGATCCAGCCTGTTGTGAAATTACTACCTTCGATCAAAGATTTTAAGGCACCTTGAGTCACACTATATATTTCCGTTTCTTCATTTAAAAATTCGGCAATTTCTTTCAGTAACGCTAACCTCGATTTTTGCTCCATCATTTCGTCCACCTTATTAAACATGTCTTTCTATTATACCTTTTGTTGTATAAATTTGAAATCTTTGTCCATTATCTATTATATTTTGCTACTCTTTTAATATTTGTATTTAGTCTTTACTTTTTATGATATGATATTAAATGATATAGGAGGATTTTATGAAATTTAAAATACCAGAAAACTTTAATAACATGACCTTAAGAGAAATATTTCAACAAGTGAAGTTACCCAAGAAAGATCTCCATCATTTAAATATGTCGAAGGACATTACAATTAACGATCGATTAGCACGTTTAGCTGATACAGTTCATACGAATGACATCGTCTATGTACCTACTCCCGATGAGAAAAGTAATTATTTACCAAGTTATCGCTATGCTGAAGTGAAATATGAAGATGATGACTTAGCAATTATTTTGAAACCTAAAGGTGTTAAAACACATCCAAACGATTTAAAAGAAAGTAATACATTAATGAATCATGTTATATATACTATTGATAGTGATTATGTAGAACCTATCCATAGGCTCGATCAAGAAACTGTTGGCTTACTCATTGTTGCTAAAAATCCATTAATGAAAAAAATATTAGATAGAATGTTAGAAGAAAATGATATTACTCGCATATACAGAGCTAATGTTAAAGCACTATTACCAATTAAACCTCAAACCATTGATATGCCAATCGGAAAAGACAAGTTCCATTCAAATAAAAGAAGAGTATCACCTACGGGTCAACGTGCAATTACGCATATTTTATCTTCTCAAATGATTAAAGAAAATGTATGTCAATTAGCAATTAAGTTAGATACAGGTCGAACACATCAAATTCGTGTGCACTTAGCAGAAATTGGTCATCCTGTTATTGGAGACCCATTGTACGGAGATTCAACCTTAAGACAGCTTTCCTTAGAAAGTTATAAAATTGAATTACAGCATCCTTTAACAAAAGAATTAATTTCAGTATCTTTAGATGATTAAGTTAGTGAGTTATAGTTATGACACGTAATAATCAAATTTGTTCATATTTTTAATTGAGACAATCATCTAATTCGTTAAATAAAAAATGTCATGTTAAATTTTGACACTTGTCCACGAGACTTGGACAAAAATATTTCACACTTTAATTCACGTATTTGGCAATGCCTGTTTGGTTCGTTGGGGTGGTATAACGAAATGAATGTTATATGACATTCATTTCTGTCTCACTCCTTGATTCGAATACATGTGACATTGAAACTGGATAGAAATAGTTATAGTATTAGATTTATTTCTTAGATATCCATCGCTAAAAATCTCAACATGGATTTTTGATGATGGGTTTCAAATACTTCTGTAAGACTGACTAGTATTAAATAACGTTAATTTATTAATACTACGTAATCTATATAATTATTGCTCAACGTATCTATTTACTATAGACCCCTTTTTTTCTTATACCTATTCAGTTTTTCTAAAGAGACAACCTACTTCAAATATGTTGCTTTCTATTTTTCTTAAAAACTTATGTTTATTTTCTATATATTATTTAAAAAAGCTTGGACAACGAAGCAATAACATCTCGTTGTTCAAGCTTTTATGCATTATTAACACTAGTGAGGATCAACCATATCTTCTGGTTTAATCCACGCTTCAAATTGTTCTTCTGTAACATATCCAGATTGAATCGCTGACTCTTTTAATGTTAAACCATCTTTATGGGCTTTCTTAGCTATTTGTGCTGCTTTTTCATAACCAATATGTGGATTTAATGCAGTCACTAACATTAATGATTGATTTAAATAGTTATCGATATTTTCAGCTATTGGTTCAATACCAACTGCGCAATTGTTATTAAATGTTTCCATACCATCAGCTAATAAATATATTGATTGTAATGTATTATGCATAATAACAGGTTTGTATACATTCAACTCAAAATTACCTTGTGAACTTGCAAAGCCGACTACTGTATCATTGCCCATCACTTGAACTGCTACCATTGTCAACATTTCACATTGTGTTGGATTAACTTTACCTGGCATAATTGATGATCCTGGTTCATTTTCAGGAATTGAAATTTCAGCTAATCCTGCACGAGGACCAGATGCTAACCATCTTATATCATTTGCAATCTTCATCAAATCGCCTGCTAATGCTTTTAAAGTACCATGTAATTGGACTACTTCGTCATGTGCTGTTAATGCATGAAATTTATTTTCTGAAGAAACAAATGGATATCCAGTATTTTCTGCAATAAATTTGGCAACTTTATCACCAAATTCTGGATGTGCATTGATGCCAGTTCCTACAGCAGTACCACCAATTGCTAAATTCAGTAAATGTTTTTTCGATTCAGATAACATTTGATCACATTTATCTAACATATAACGCCAACCACTCATCTCTTGTCCTAATCGAATTGGTGTTGCATCCTGTAGATGAGTTCGTCCAATTTTTATAATTGAGTTGAATTGATCTTCTTTTTCTTTAAAAGTATTACGTAAATGTCTTAAGGCTGGTTCTAGTTTTGTTTCAACTTCATGATATAAAGCAACATGCATTGCAGTTGGGAATGTATCATTTGAACTTTGTGATTTATTTACATCATCATTAGGGTGAATCGTTTCATCACTATTATGATTTTTTAAGTATTCATTAGCTACAAAGCTAACTACTTCATTAACATTCATATTACTTTGAGTACCGCTTCCAGTTTGCCAGACAACTAATGGGAAGTGCTCATCTAATTCACCTGATAAAATTCTGTCACAAGCATGTACAATTGCATCTTTTTTAATTGAATCTAATTTTCCTAGTTCGTGATTGGCTAATGCTGCTGCTCTTTTTAATTGTGCAAAGCCATACACTACTTCAATTGGCATACGTTCTTTACCAACTGGAAAATTTCTTTTACTTCGTTCAGTTTGGGCACCCCAATATTTATCTGAAGGTACTTCAATTTCTCCAAAAGTATCATGTTCAATTCTTACTGACATTCAAATTCTCCCCTTATCATTGTTTATTTAACTGTAGTATATCACTAATCAAAATGAATGAGCAATTGATGTTTAAAACGTTTTCATTTTTTAAAAAACAAACCAAACCATTCTATTGGAAGGCTTAGTTTATTTTTGCTTCATTAAATTCAAGAAGTTAATATAATGTCTTAATAATGTACTATGATGGATGACTATATTTTTGCTTAGTTGCTTGTACAGTTGCCACAGCAGTAAGTATGTATAATATTGCACTTAACACAGTCAATACAGGATTTAAAGATATTAATAGATGAAAAATGCCGTTCAAACTATTATAAAAACCATCTAAAGTGTAGTAAAGAATACCAGTGATTAATAAACAACAAATGACACTGATAATTATGCCGGATTGGTTACTTTTGATGAACATTTTAGCATTAGCTTCATCAATTAAACCTTGTGACAAATTCAACTGTAATTGAACAACCTTGAATAAGATTGGCAGGTACAATGCACCTAAAGCTAATGGAAATGCTTTGATAGAAATCAAACTGATAATAACTGTTGATACTAATAAATGAATCCAATATTTTCCTAACATATAGTTAATTCTCCTCTTTAAGACTCTAATATAGATTACCATATTAATGTCACTTCGATAATATAATAATAGTTCAAATAATATATAGTATATTATATATTTC
>NZ_PPQR01000115.1 GCF_002902085.1 Staphylococcus simiae | reverse complement strand
TGATCTGTACCTGCCGTATCGACATATTTTATCGTCATTGATGTAATATCACCTTGCGGGGTAATTACCACGCTTGCAGTTGGTTCATCTGCTGTTACAGTTGGTGACGCTGGTGTTGCTTCCTTAACTGGTATTGTAACTTGCGTTTCACTACTACTATCACTATTTCCTTTTACAGCCGTTGCTTTTACTTCGCTATTTGGTTGGACCGCGGTATGTTCTACAGTGACAGCACCAGTTCGGTCGTTAATCGACATACCTGCTACTGGTGGATTGAGTGACCATATATTATTTGCTTTTGTTGCACTTATGGTTTGATCTGTACCTGCCGTATCGACATATTTTATCGTCATTGATGTAAT
>NZ_PPQR01000114.1 GCF_002902085.1 Staphylococcus simiae | reverse complement strand
AAGATTATTGAGTTCGGTGGCGAAAAAGTGCCGCAAGGTCACAAAGATGAGTTCGATCCAAACTTACCAACGGATTCAACAGAAGAACATCCAGGTAAACCAGGCGTTAAGAACCCAGAAACAGGTGAAATCGTAACACCACCAGTTGACGACGTGACAAAACACGGACCAAAAACAGGTACGCCAGAAACAAGAACAGAAGAAGTACCATTTGAAACAAAACGCGAATTCAATCCAAACTTAAACCCTGG
>NZ_PPQR01000113.1 GCF_002902085.1 Staphylococcus simiae | reverse complement strand
CCTTCAATAGGACCGTTGGTCAAATTGATATAATTGAAAGTATGTTCGATGAAGCAAGCATGTTTTTTCAATGTTTTAATGGCTGTTTTTAATGATGGATGCAAGTCTGAAAGTTTCAACTGTTCTATGGTTTGTTTAAATGAGTCGAATTGGCTATGTTTCAAGTCATGTCTTAAATTATTAATCACTTCATATGTCTCTTTAAGGGTATCATCTTGGTCTAACAAGTATGTCACGATGTCTTTTTGCGTCTTCCATTCTTTAAACAAAGGTACCTTATTATATTCATACAATTCTAAGTCTTCGGTTGGTTTAAGTACAAGTTTCCAGTAACGCTTA
>NZ_PPQR01000112.1 GCF_002902085.1 Staphylococcus simiae | reverse complement strand
GGCACTTTTTCGCCACCGAACTCAATGATTTCATCTACTGGTGGTGTTGTAATTTCTTCTGTTGGTTGTCCTTCACCAACTTTTTCACCTGTAATTGGGTTTACAGTGATTGGTGTTGTGATCGTTTTCTCACCTGGACGACCTTCTTGTTTCACTCGTTCTTCACCAGGGTTTAAGTTTGGATTGAATTCGCGTTTTGTTTCAAATGGTAC
>NZ_PPQR01000111.1 GCF_002902085.1 Staphylococcus simiae | reverse complement strand
TTTAAACTCGTATGAAAAACTAGTCAGCTTTACTCTCGCCTTTTAAAATTCGTTTGTAGTATGTTGGGTTCTTGAAACCGTGTATAGGAAAGTGAAATAAGAAAGGTTAAGTAAAGTTCAAACTTCTCAAATTAAACTAGGAGGTTTTAATTATCGATTATTTAGGTGTTGATATTAGTAAAAGAAATAGTGTCATCGCTCATTATAAAGATGAAAATTTCCAAAAGGAATTTACCATTCAGAATAAGAAAAATGGTTATAATTATTTATTAAAGTATTTGAACAACTTAGAACATCCGCAAATTATTTTTGAATCTACAGGTATCTATTCAAGAGCTATGGTACGATTTTGTCGTGTAAACCAAATAAACTTTATTGAAATAAATCCGTTAGAAGCTAAATTTAGAACAAGCTCTTTAAGATCATGGAAAACTGATCAAACTGATGCTCACAAACTTGCTCATTTAGCGTCTACGCTTAAACAAACGGATAGCTTGTCTAATCATAATCATGATTCAATATTCTTTGAATTGAGAGAACGTGCTCGTTTTCATTTAGAAATTGAAAATGAACAGAATCGACTTAAGAATGAAATTGTTGAATTACTACATCAGACATTTCCTGGTTTAGAAAATTTATTTAG
>NZ_PPQR01000110.1 GCF_002902085.1 Staphylococcus simiae | reverse complement strand
CTGATTTATCAAAAGAAGATATTGATTTAATCGGTAGTCATTTGAATAAAGAAATCGAAGATTTAAATCAACAAATTGAAAATGAAACACAACCAGAATTAAGAAAGCAGACTCGTAAAAAAAGAACTGAAATAAAAAGTTAAAAAGAAATTTGATGATTATTCTGAACGAAAGTCGAAGTACGAAGAGCAAAAAGCAATTCTTCAAGACCGTAATAGTTATTCTAAAACA
>NZ_PPQR01000109.1 GCF_002902085.1 Staphylococcus simiae | reverse complement strand
CAAAATCAAACACCTTCGTATAAAACAATTAATCGATTCAGAGTTAATCCTAAAACAGATGCCTTAATCGAATCTTTATTTATCCAATTTCATAGCCAGTGCCTAAAACAAAACCTTATTGATGATCAATCTATTTTTATCGATGGAACTAAGATAGAAGCTGATGCCAATCGATATACGTTTGTATGGAAGAAAAGTATTTTAAACTACGAATCAGACATAAACGAAAATTCAAAAATAATCTATCAAGAATTAGTAAAAGACAAAATTATACCTGAGATTATAGAAGATAAAGATACTGATTTATCAAAAGAAGATATTGATTTAATCGGTAGTCATTTGAATAAAGAAATCGAAGATTTAAATCAACAAATTGAAAATGAAACACAACCAGAA
>NZ_PPQR01000108.1 GCF_002902085.1 Staphylococcus simiae | reverse complement strand
CTTCCATCAATGACGATATTATCAATTGGTGTGTTCACTTCTTTTGTTTGATCATCGATCGCTTTTACTGTTGGAGCTGTCGTATCCACCACTGTAATCGTAAATTGCGTTGTTGTTGTATTTCCTTCAGCGTCTGTTGTTGTCACTGTGACTGGGTATGTGCCTACCATTGTTGGACTGCCACTAATTGTGTTCGTTGCTTCATCAAACGTTACACCTTCTGGTAAGCCACTTACACTATTTGTCACTGGTTGACCACTGTTATCTTGACTATCGATAACGATATTGTCGAT
>NZ_PPQR01000011.1 GCF_002902085.1 Staphylococcus simiae | reverse complement strand
GTTTAACACCTTATTCAAAAAAATTAAATTGAACGGTTTAATTTAGTAATGCTTATTTTATTTATAAGCACTTGACTAATCGTAGGAAATAGAGAACCAAAATAAATTAAAAACAGCAGTAAGAGGATGTTTACTTTAATATCCTTCTTACTGCTGTTCTTTGTCAAAATATATTATGATTGGAACTACGATAAGAATCTTCATCAATTTCATACTATATCTTAAGTAATAACTCACTGAATTATAACAATTAATATAGTAGCAGTTCCTTTCTTAATCAAACATAATGGTGAGAACCTATATAGTCATGATGTTAAAGTTGCTTTCTACTCATGCTATTTTTATGTTTACAGTTAACACATTATCACAACTTATTTCAAAACTAATCTCACTCCATCAACACTATGCCGCCTCATCCGATTTATATATACTTACATAAAAACTTTATATCCGAAGTATTTTTAAAAATTGATTATGTTAAATTTGTGTCATTTGTCAGAATAAAAAGATATTTTTAATTGCTTTTTTGTACTGTTATGTTATATTTTTTGTAATGGTTTACACAAAGTGTAAAAACACTATCGATGTTAACATATTTTGGGAGGTGATGAAGTGAAACAAATTTCATGGCAAGATTTGAAAACAGTCATCAAAGATGGTGATGTCATTGGTTTAGCAGCTTTAGAAGTTGCAAATTTGCCAGCAGAAATATTACTTGCCATTTTATCTCAACATGATGAACAGCAAACACCTAATGATTTAACATTTGTTATGGCTAATGATATTAATAGCCGTGGTTTAGCACCTGATTTAGATGATTTTGTTTCCAGGGGTATGGTAAATACCGTTATTATGAGTATTTTAACTGGTTCACCTAAGACAGCTCAAGCTATTAAAAGCAATGATATAAAAGCATATTTTTTACCACAAGGTATTATTGCGACACATTACCGTCAAAATAATAACCTTTTTCCAGGTGTCATATCTAAAATAGGACTCAACACTCATGTTGATCCTAGGTATAGTGGTGGTAAAGTAAACAATCGCACTGTTGATGATTTAGTATCACTCATAACCATCAATGATGAAGCATATTTACATTATCAATTTCCTAATATAGATGTTGCTATATTAAGGGGAACATATGCAGATAACCGTGGAAATATTTATTTAACACAAGAAGCCTATATAAGTGAAAGTTACGATGTGGCACTAAACACTAAAGCTAATAACGGTACCGTTATCGTCCAAGTCAAAGCTAGAGTTGATGAGCATCAACAAAATGCTAAAGATGTTGCCATACCCGGTTCATTAGTAGACTATATCTATATTACGACACAAGATCAATATCATAGACAAGTTGTTCAAACTCACTATTTACCAGCATTGTCTGGTCAAGAACGTGTAGATCGAATTCCTGAATCTCCACTACCTTTCAATAGCCGTAAAACAATATTACGAAGAGCAGCACAATTTTTATCAACTGGTGACACAGTAAGTATTGGCTATGGTATTAATAATGAATTGACTAATTTACTTTATGAAGAGCACGTTGCACATCAAATCCAACCTATTTTGGATATCGGTATTTTCGGTGGATTTATTGGTAGCGGTCAACGATTTGGTATGAATTACAATGCCGATGTACGTATGAGCCAAGATCAGGCTTGGGATTTCATATACAATCACGGCGTTTCTGTTGCCTATCTTAGTTTTGCTGAAGTTGATCAACACGGAAATGTGAATGTTTCATATTTTAATAATCGTATCAATGGTTGCGGTGGATTTATCGATATCAGTCAGTCTGTCGATAAAATTATCTTTTCAGGAACATTGGTTGCCGGTAGTCAAGTTGACTGTCAAAACCACCAACTTGTTGTATCTAAAGAAGGTCATCATAAGAAATTCATTGAACAAGTAACTCATATTGATTTCAATGCAAACTATGCAAAACAGTTACATCAAGAAGTATACTTTGTTACTGATAGAGCTGTCTTTCAACTCACTGATGACGGTTTAATGCTTATCGAAATAGCACCTGGTCTAGATATCGAACAAGATATTTTACAACAAATGGCATTTAAACCACTCATTGCCGATAATGTAACACTGATTGATCCAACTATTTATCAAGAACATTGGGGACAATTACAACAATCAATTCAACAAGTATGAAAATAACATTAAAGGGGGTTATACTTATGAATTTTGATTGGATTAAAACACGTTCAGATTTCGATGATGCTAAACCTGCAGTCATTGACCATACTAAACACACAGAATGGACTTACCAACAATTGAATGCTCGAGCAGATAACATGGCTCATTATTTAACCTCTCAAGGTATTGGCAAAGGTGATGTCGTTGGTATCTTTGCTCCAAATGATGTTGCAATTTTAGATTTATTATTTGCTTGTTTTAAAATGGGCGCTGTATTCTTACCTATTAATTGGCGTTTAAACCCTAAGGAAGTTGCTGCCATCGTTGATGATTCAGAACTTAAAATACTTTTTTACGCCGCAAAACATTTAAGTTCATTAAACAATGTTGACCAGCATTTACTTCATATGGACATTGATTCGCAACAATATAACGACATTGTAGATCCTAACCACCATGAAGTATTTCAAGCAACACCTGTGGATCCAAGTGACTTAGCTGCACTTATCTATACGAGTGGAACTACTGGTTCCCCTAAAGGTGTCATGTTCTCTTATGAATCTTTTGTCCATAATGGTGCAAATTTAGAATTAACGTACAAATTCAATTCCAATTATGTCACTATTATTTCAACACCTATGTTTCATGTCTTAGGCTTCAATGATACAGTATTGCCCGTTCTTATGACTGGTGGAACATTGATACTACAACGCTATTTTAATGGCGAAGAGCTTAATGATATGATTGCACAATATAAACCTACCTTTATAATTATGATTCCGACAATGTATTATAGTACCTTGCGCGCAAGTAATTTTAATCCTGACAATTTTAAACAGATGGATTATATCATTCAAGGTGGTTCTCAACCTTTGCCAAGTATACAACAAGCATTTAAACAATATGGTATTAATATTATCAATGGATACGGCTTAACCGAAGCGCCACTCGTCTTAGTTAATACCCCTGACAATGCACGTCGGAAACCTATGAGTATTGGTAAAGCCGTTATGTTTGTAGATGCTCGCATACTCGATGACAGCGGCGAAGAAGTTCCAAACGGAGAAATTGGGGAGTTAGCAATTAAAGCCAAAAATGTTACACCTGGATATTGGCATAAGCCAGAAGAAACAGCGAAAGCGTTTAAAAATAATTATTTTCTGACTGGTGATTTAGCTAAAAAAGATGAAGATGGCGATATCTTTATTATCGATCGTAAGAAAGAATTAATTATTACTGGTGGTGAAAACGTCTTACCTTCTGAAGTTGAAAATGTCTTAGCTGAACATCCACTTATCGACCGTTGTGTTGTGGTTGGTTATGAGGACCCAAAATATGGTGAATCTATAGCTGCTGCTATCATTTTACGACAAGAAGATTCAGATTTTATCACAAAATTGAATCAGCATATGCGGGATAAATTAGCAGGTTATAAAGTGCCAAAAATGTATCTCCCTGTTACCCATATGCCTTTAAACACAACACAAAAACCAGACAAAATTGCAATTAGTAAAATGATGAATGAACGCGCACAGCAACAAGATTTACACCCGAGCTAAAAATTTTTGTCACTTTATGTAAACGCTTACATAAGATACAATTAATTGTTCTTATGCAAACTTTATATTAATTATAATTACAAGTTGTTAGGAGGAATTTATTATGACTACTGAAAAAGAAACTGTGCTACAGCAATTATTTCCTGAAGACGTCTTAAGCATTGCTAAAGGTTTAACAGATGGTGAAATAGAATTCTTGCGTCAAGTTGATGAACTATTAGAGAGTAAGTATCGTAAAGACCTTAACCAACATTGGATAGATGCAACAGTTCCAGAAGATTATTTTAAAGATTTAGGCAAACTAAATTACTTTAATAATCCCCTGCTATATAAAGATCGAGAAGGTGCCAAAACACCTAGTCAGTTATTCCAATTCTTTATGTCTTATGTCTTAGCAAGATTCGATATTTCTTTAGCTACCCTTCTTGGTGTTCATCAAGGCTTAGGACATAATACATTCCTATTTGGTGGTAGTAAAGAACAAGTTGCCAAATATGTACCTAAATTACAATCTCATGACTTGCGTACTTGTTTTGCATTAACTGAGCCAGAACATGGTTCAGATGTTGCAGGTGGTCTTGAAACAGTCGCACAACGTGATGGTGACACATGGGTTATCAATGGAGAGAAAAAATGGATTGGTGGTGCACATGTTTCTGATGTGATACCAGTATTTGCAGTAAATAAAGATACTGGCAAACCACATTGTTTTATCATCAGACCAGAACAAGAAGGTGTCGATATTGAAGTGATAGATAATAAAATTGCGCTTCGTATTGTTCCAAATGCTTTAATTAAATTAACTAATGTCAAAGTTGATGAATCAGAACGGCTGCAAAATATTACTAGTTTTAAAGATATTGCTAAGATTTTATATTCTACGCGTGCCGGTGTTGCATATATGGCAACTGGAGGTATGGCTGGTGCATTACGAGCTACGCTAGATTATGTTAAGCAACGTAAACAATTTGGTAAACCAATTAGCCAATATCAACTTGTACAAGAAAAGCTAGCATTGATGGAAGGTAATTTAGCTCAAGCAATGGCTACGTGTGCACAACTTGCTAACATGCAGGCACATGGTGAATATGATGAAGTTGCAACATCTACAGCTAAAATGATGAATGCCTTACGACTACGTGAAACTGTAGCTATGGGGCGTGGTGTTACAGGTGGTAATGGTATTTTAGCTGATGATTATGATATTGCCCGCTTCTTCTCTGATGCTGAAGCTATCTACACTTATGAAGGAACACATGAAATTAATGCCCTCGTCATTGGTCGTGCTTTAACTGGTGATTCAGCTTTTGTCTAAACAAATCATCTTTATATTTACTTGAGTATGACAGTAATGAATATTTCATAAAAATATCACTATTATACCTCAGGGACATTTAATGTTTATACATCCAAGCAAGCATCTTAAAGCTTATTATTTAAGCTAGTCATTGACTAAACTGTGCGACAATGACTGCCTTAGACTCATTATGAGCCTGGGACAACGAGCATTTGACAGTAACTGTTTGGTTTTCAAAATGTTGATAAATCAACGTTTTAAAAACCTAGTCAGCTTTACCAGGGGTGGGATTACGACATAATTTTTGCAGAAAATTTTTGTCTGACCCCCTCCCTAAAGAATGATGACAAATCATGCTTTTCAAAAACAATGTCACCTAATGAAATAGGAGGAATTACTATGACAATTAATAAAGTAACGATACTCGGTGCTGGAACAATGGGGGCACAACTTGCTGCGTTATTCGTTAATGCCGGACTCAAAGTTAAGCTATTAGATATAGTTGTTGATGACAATGAGCCAAATAAAATTGCTAAAAAAGCATATGACACAATAACTAATCCAAAACGCCCACTACTCTTTGATCTCGATTTTGCAAGCCGTCTCACATACGGTAATTTTAATGATGATTTGGTGGGTGATGATGCTGATTTATACTTAGAAGCAGTTAAAGAAGATTTAACCATTAAACATGATATTTGGAGCAAAGTTGCACAACATGCTAAAAAAGAAGCACTATTTGCAACAAATACATCAGGTATTCCTATTCATGCTATTGCTCAAGTATTCAATAAAGATGACCAACAACGTTTTTTCGGTTTACATTTTTTCAATCCACCAAGAATTATGAAATTAGTTGAATTAATTCCAACTGAATACACAAATTCAAATACCGTGACAACTGTTCAAGACTTTGCTCACAATATTTTAGGAAAAGGTGTCATTGTAGTTAATGACGTGCCAGGCTTTGTAGCTAATCGAATTGGCACGCAAACAATGAATGACATTATGTATCGAGCAGAGCAACAACAAATGTCTATTATAGATGTTGATGCTCTAACAGGACAAGTCATTGGTCGTCCAAAAACGGGGACATATGCACTATCTGACTTAGTTGGTTTAGATATTGCCGTTTCAGTTATAAAGGGTATGCAACAAGTTCCTGAAGAGCAGAACTATTTCCACGATGTAGATGTTGTCGATACTTTATTTAATCAAGGTGCCTTAGGTCGTAAGACAAAACAAGGATTTTATAAAAAGGACTCAGCAAGCAAAAAGCGTTTAGTCTTTGATAAAGAAAGTAATGATTATGTATCTATAGGACAGCCTCAATTATCAATATTACGTAACTTTACTAAAGATTTAGGTCATAATCTTGATATTATTTTTAATGCTTCTGATGATGCTGGACAATTTTTATGGCAAACCTTACGTAATAATTTCTATTATTCAGCTATTAATGTTCCAAAAGCAACAAATGATTTCAAAGATATTGATCGTGCACTTGTGTGGGGGTTCAATTGGAAGCTAGGACCTTTTCAATTATGGGATTTAATGGGATTTGAGCGTGTAAAAACACGTATAGAAAATGAACTCGGAGACTTACCTGAGTGGATAAATGATATGAATGGTAGTTTCTATCAGGAAGATGACACTATCGAATATGTAACGTCTGTAAATCACTTTATTGCCGAAACACTGTGGGACCATCAAGATGCGAAATTAAGTGTCACTCATAGTAATCAATTACTATTAAAGCTTCAAAGTAAAAATAATGTTATTACCGATGACTTTAACGATGACTTAGTGACAGCTATCGACACCCTTGAGCAGCAAGACTACTCTAGTATGGTTATTTATGCAGATGGCAATAACTTTAGTGTAGGTGCTAATTTATTCTTAATGAAAAAAGCGCATGAAGATGGTTTAGTTGATGATATCGTTGCTCAGTCTATAGATAAATTACATTATAGTTTTAACCGTTTAAAGTATAGTTTAAAACCCATTGTAACTGCTATACAAGGTCGAGCTCTTGGAGGCGGATGTGAACTGGTCTTATATTCACCATTCGTTGTAGCAGCTAGTGAAACATATATAGGCTTGGTCGAAGCTGGTGTTGGTTTACTGCCAAGTGGTGGTGGTCTAGCAGAGATGGCTGATCGTATTTTAAGTACATCTCATCAATTTAATGATAAGCAAACTGTAATGACTAAAATGTTAACAACGATTGGCTTTGCTAAAGTCTCTACTCATGCATTCGAAGCTCGACGTTATGGTTATTTACGTGATACTGATACGATTATTTTCAACAAGGAACAACGTGTCGAAGTGGCATTACAACGTGCACAATACGAAGCATCTACTAACTATATCCCTGCACCAAAACGACAATATATCGCCTTAGGTTCAGACTTTAAAGCATTAACACAAGGTCAATTAGATGCGCAACGATTAGGTCATTTTATTAGTGATCACGACTATCATATTGCGTTAAATATCGCCACAATTTTAGCAGGTGGCGACTTACCACGTAATACTCATATCAACCAACGTTATATTCAACAATTAGAAAAAATTGGCTTTATTGACTTACTTAAATCTGATAAGACATATGACAGAATTAGTCATATGTTAAAAACTGGTAAACCGTTACGTAATTAAAGACGAGGTTCAAGAGAGGATGATAAGCATGCAAGAAGCATATATTGTAGCATATGGTCGTTCAGCAGCTGCTAAAGCAAAGAACGGTGCACTATTTCATGAAAGACCTGATGATGTGGCCGCTAAAGTATTGCAAGGTGTGTTACAACGTGTTGGTGGTTCTTTTACTACTGATATGATTGAAGATGTCATTGTTGGTAATGCCTTCCCTGAAGGTTTACAAGGCCAAAATATCGCTCGCACAATAGCTTTACGTGCTGGATTACCTAATACTGTGCCTGGGCAAACAGTGAATCGTTATTGTTCGTCCGGTCTACAAACCATTGCCATTGCAGCTAATGAAATTATGTCAGAACAAGGTGACATTCTTGTTGCGGGTGGTGTTGAATTAATGAGTGCTGTACCAATGGGAGGTAATGAACCAACTAACAACCCAACACTTCAAGATGAAGACTCTGGTGCATCTTATCCCATGGGCTTAACTGCTGAAAATGTTGCTGAGCAATTCAATATTTCTAGATTAGATCAAGATCAATATGCAGTTCGTAGTCATCAACGTGCTGCGCAAGCACAACAATCTGGTCGTTTCAAAGATGAAATTATACCCATTAATGTCAATACTGTTAGCTATAATCAGAATGGCCCAATAATTGAACAATCTGTATTTGATACCGACGAATTTATCCGACCACAAACGACTATAGAAGCTCTAGCTGAATTACGTACGGTCTTTAAGGCTGACGGTACTGTCACTGCTGGAACTTCTGCCCCTTTATCCGATGGTGCTGGTTTCGTAGTCATCATGTCCGACCGAAAAGTAAAAGAACTAGGCGTAACACCTATTGCACGCTTTGTTGGATTTAAAGCTGTAGGTGTTGATCCTAAAATTATGGGTATTGGCCCTGCATACGCTATTCCTGAAGTATTAGATTTGTGCGACCTATCTTTAAACGACATAGATTTAATCGAATTAAATGAAGCTTTTGCATCACAAACGTTAGCATCCATTAGAGAAGTTGGTCTTGACGAAGAGAAAGTTAACGTCAATGGTGGTGCAATAGCATTAGGACACCCTCTTGGTGCGACAGGTGCCATGTTAACTGCTAGATTGCTTGCAGAAATGCGCAAACAACCACATACGCAATACGGTATGGTCACGATGTGTATCGGTGTTGGTATGGGCGCTGCAGCTATATTTGAATATATTCGCTAAACATTAATAGCTATACATTCGAATATAAAACTTAAGTATGTCATAGAAACAAATTAACAACAGCAGTAAGAGGATGTTTACTTTAATATCCTTCTTACTGCTGTTGTTCTTGATAATATGTTACTGATGAGTGGGACTACGATATAAATCTTGTTAATGATTATTGGTATAACCTCTTAACTATTTCATAAGTTAGTTACGGTTAAGAGACTACCAACATACATAGAACAATTTGTCAGTGCACTATCAAACACTTTAGACTCTTTGCTTAATTATTCAAATAAAATTCTGTAGCAACATCCATGTGACTTTCATCTTTCTTGTCTTGCTTAATCTGCTGTGCTAAATCAGCATTATCAGTAATAATACCGTCTACTGGAGATTGTAAATACTTCGTAATATCCTCTTCCCCATCAATCGTCCAAGTGTATACTTGTTTATGTTCACGATGAGCTTGATTAACTAGTCTTGGCGTATATGAAAAATCTTCGATAACAAAGAAGTCTAAATTCGTATCTTCAAAATGGCCAAACTGCAATGGAATAATATAACCACTATCAATTTCAGGTGCCTGTCGTTTCAGTTTTGTCATGACATTATAGTCTAATGACATCACTCTATAATCACGTTCGACGTCATATTGGTTTCACGATTCCACCAAATGTTGATACCTATTGGGTTGGCGAAGCAGGTCCAGCTCCTTCTTATATGGATATTGATCATAAAAATGCCTTTACTGAAAAACATGTTAAATGGTTAGCATACAATACCATGCATATGGCTAATATTTTAAAAGCTAATCTTATAGCCAATATTGGTAATTTATTGAACGATTAAATAGAGAATTTGTAGAATATCACTAACAAAACAGTATTTGTCTAAAGTCGGTGTTCTAATAAAATCCGCTTATAACATGTTAAATATTCAAAGACCCCCATTGACTTATACACTACTGTAGATAGCGTCCAAGGTGGTCTTTTTAATATTAATTGAAACTTAAGTTATTAAGTTAATTCTGTGATTGCTTATTGTTTTTTACATATATTGCCGCAGTGAGTGAAACTAAGCCTACAATCATAAAACTGATAAATATCCAAATTGTGCCGTCAAATTGTAAATGCTGTCCTTCATAAATAATTGATTTCAACGCATTTATAAAATGGTAGAACGGATTCCATGGCAAAATATAATCTTGGTAAAATTTAGGTACCATAGCTGTGGGTAACATAATTGCTTGCATAGTGAAGATGATAACCAACATTAACAACGGTACAACAGGAAGACCAAACCATACTAAAAAAGCAATGAGCAGTGACACTATACCAAGTATCGTTATTCCCATAAGTAGTGCTACATCATTAGGACGTGTAAAATTGAAATCAAATACGCCGTTCATGTAATAAACATAAGAGAACGCCCCTGCAAATGCAGCTACAATAACTGCGATAACTAATTTACTAATGAATTTAATTTTATCACTATGTGTAGCTAACGCCTTTCTATTTCTAAAAGCAAAAAATGTAATGACTGCTACTAACATAGAAGTTAACCATGTTGGTGCAAACATTGACATGGCAGCATTGCCATTAGCTTGGTGATCTTTAACTTTGTGTAATGTAGATTGATCTACTTTAACAGGATTGGCAATATCACTGTATTTATCACTAGGTATATCCATATGTTGTTGTGCTAATAATTTAACATTTTGTTTACTTATTTGATTATTCATATTATCAGTCATTGTAGTTAAACCTTGACTAACGATATTAGCTATTTGGCTATTACTTCCCTGATTGACAATCGTCGAAATTTCAGCTTGCTTAGGCTCTGGCGTATCAACATTTTGCTGTTGTTGTTTCATCTTTACTACTTGCTCAGGACTAATGTCACCAGATTTTATTTTATCTTTCATTTCTTGTTGTTTTTCTGTCATTACAATACTTTGAGATTGACTCATCGCATCTTTTGAAAAATCTTTGTCAATAATAATAGCTCCGATATATTTGCCATTTTTAATATCTTTTTCTAATTGCTTTTTAGATGTCACTTTAGACCAATCCATAGCTTCATTGGAGTTTTTAAGTAATTTTTGTTCGAATTTATTCCCGATATTTATTTCTTTACCATTAGCTTTTAATCCTTGATCCTCATTAACAACAGCCATTGGAACATCTTTTGGTTTAGGATTATACGCTGGATAAAATGCTGTTGCTAATACTACCAAAATAAAAATCGCAACAATCGGTGCTAACCATACTAATTTATTTTTCATTTTCTCTATCTCCTTTTATACAACTATATGTTGTTTATCATTCTTGATGTCAATTATAATCTTAATTATGCCTGACACAATAACCAATACATGGCAATCTGAATCTTAAGCAACAAAGATTTATTAATTGTCGCCAAAATATAAGCAACAAATTGTTGTTTATTATATATCAGAGCGTTAAACTACCTTTATGTTGAATAAAATATTGAGGTGACTAGCATGGTTGATCGAAGAGTTAAAAGAACGAGATATGCAATACATCAAGCATTTATTAATTTGTTAAAATCCTATGACTTAGAAGAAGTGACAATTCAACAAATTGCTGATGAAGCAGATATTAATAGAGCAACATTTTATAAACACTACGAAGATAAATACGCTTTGTTAAATGCCTTAGAAAATCAAGAAATTAACAATATTAGACAATATATTAAAGAATTTGACTTCTCTACTTTCGAAACGTTAGATACTGAAAATATCGTTGCAGTGTTTGAATATGGTCCTAAAAATATCATCAAAATTATTCTTAATAATATTGAACTTTATGAAGTATTATTTGCGATGAATCGTAAAAGTAGTCTTGAAGATAAGTTATCTGAAACCATTGAGTTAAACTTACAACGCGTATTAGTTGGCCATAAAGCAATTAATGGTATGCCGTTCAAATATTTTCATTCATATATTGCTGGTGCTGTTATCTCTACAATCAAGTTTTGGGTATTAGACGATAATAGGATTCCTGGAGATCAACTAGCCAAAAATATTTATAATATGGCATTCCAAGGGCCATACAAACAAATAATCAATGAAATAAAACGTTAATTGGAACCTTAATAATATTAAAGTGTATTAATTATTAAATGCTAATTTATTAAAACATTGTTGACACTATCCTTGAGTCTCATACTAGGAGCTTATGTTTTTTAATAAAGTGATAATACAATATAAACAACGTGACGCTATCAAAGTCACTTTCGAATCATACGCAGAGAAGCACGTCCTGTTAGAGTGATAACTCTACAGAACGTGCTTCATTGTTGGGTTTTAATTGTATTTATAATTCAACGGGAATTTTCCCTTTGAAATCAACATAGCGATAAGCTGCTTTTACAGCTTCATCATCTGGCGCTTCAACATCTTCTAATTGATATGGGATGCCTAATGTTTTCCATTTATGGACACCTAATTGATGATAAGGTAGGATTTCAAACTTCTCGACGTTATCGAGCGAATTAATAAATTTACCTAATTCAATCAAATCTTCTTTATCATCTGAATAGCCAGGTACAAGTACATGACGAATCCATACAGGTTGCTTCATTGCAGACAGTTTGCGCGCAAAATTTAAAATATGTGTATTTGGTTTACCTGTCAATTTAATATGTTTATCGTTATTAATATGTTTAATATCTAACAATATTAAATCTGTATGCTTCTGTAATTCATCAAAATGTCTCTCAAATGCTTTAGTATCATTGGCACAACCAGCAGATGTGTCAAGACACGTATGCACACCATTGTGCTGTAATTCTGCAAATAATTTTTCTAAAAAAGGCATTTGTAGCAACGGCTCTCCTCCACTTACCGTCACGCCACCACCTGAGGCGTCAAAATACGGTTTATATGGCAAGATTTCGTCGACCATTTCTTCAACAGTTACCTCTCTTGATGGCTCATTAATTTTCCAAGTATCTGGGTTATGACAGTATAAACATCTGAGCAAACATCCTTGTGTAAATAATATATATCTTAAACCTGGTCCATCGACAGTTCCTAAACTCTCAACAGAATGTAAGTGTCCCTTTAGCATTGTGCTCCCACCTTATTCGTTATTACATACTTTCATGGAATGTACGAGAAATAACATCCAGTTGTTGTTCACGTGTTAATTTAATAAAGTTAACGGCGTAACCTGATACACGAATGGTTAATTGTGGGTATTCTTCTGGATGTTCCATCGCATCAAGTAATGTTTCACGATTAAAGACATTGATGTTTAAGTGATGTCCATGTTGCATTGCATAACCGTCAAGCATACTTGTTAAATTACGATTTTGATCATCCGCTTCTTTACCTAAAGATTTAGGCACGATACTGAATGTATTTGAAATACCATCTTTACAACAATCGTAAGGTATTTTAGCAACTGAACTTAATGAAGATAATGCGCCTTTTTGGTCGCGACCATGCATTGGATTCGCTCCTGGCGCAAATGGTTCTCCTGCCTTACGTCCATCTGGCGTGTTACCAGTTTTCTTACCGTAAACCACATTAGAAGTGATTGTTAAGACACTCATTGTATGTTCAGAATCACGATATGTTTTGTGGCTACGTAATTTTGTCATAAAGCGTTCCACTAAATCGATAGCAATATCATCCACACGACTATCGTTATTACCATATTTAGGGAAATCACCTTCGATTTCAAAATCGACAACAAGTCCTTCGTCGTTACGAATTGGTTTAACTTGTGCATATTTAATCGCAGATAACGAATCAGCTGCAACTGATAAGCCTGCAATACCTGTGGCCATTGTACGAATAATTTCTGTATCATGTAATGCCATTTCGATGCGTTCGTAACTGTATTTATCATGCATATAGTGAATAACATTTAATGAATTGATATATACGCCTGCTAGCCAATCCATCATTTGATCAAATTTATTGAATACTTCGTCATAATCTAATACTTCACTATGGATACTTTCATAATTAGGACCTACTTGAGCACCGGATTTTTCATCTTTACCACCATTAATCGCATACAATAACGTCTTAGCTAGGTTCGCACGTGCACCGAAGAATTGCATTTGTTTACCAATCGTCATTGCAGATACACAACATGCAATACCATAGTCATCACCATAGCTTTCACGCATAATATCATCATTTTCATATTGTATTGAACTTGTTTTAATACTCATTTTTGCACAATACGTTTTAAAATTATCCGGTAAACGTACTGACCATAATACTGTTAAGTTTGGTTCAGGTGCTGGTCCCAAATTATCTAAAGAATGTAAGAAACGGAATGAATTTTTCGTTACAAGTGGTCTACCATCAATACCTACACCACCAATAGACTCTGTTACCCACGTTGGATCTCCTGAGAACAACTCATTGTAATCTGGCGTACGCGCAAATTTAACAATACGTAATTTCATGATAAAGTGGTCGATAATTTCTTGAACTTCATTTTCAGTAATGTCACCATTTTTCAAATCACGTTCTGCATAAATATCTAAGAATGTTGATGTACGTCCTAAACTCATTGCTGCACCATTTTGTTCTTTAATTGCTGCAAGATATGCTAAATATAACCATTGAACAGCTTCTTTAAAGTTTTCAGCTGGACGACTTAAATCAAATCCATAAGTTTGACCTAATTCTTTTAATTCTTTTAACGCACGATATTGTTCAGATAGTTCTTCACGAAGGCGAATAATATCTTCTGACATTTCAGTAGACATCGTATTAAAATCATGCATTTTTTCAGCCATTAAGAAATCTACACCATATAGTGCCACACGACGATAGTCTCCAATAATACGACCACGTCCATATGCATCAGGTAATCCTGTTATAACACCAGCTTTTCGACAATTAAGCATTTCTTTAGAATAGGCATCAAATACACCTTGGTTATGTGTCTTACGATAGTCTGTAAAGATTTTTTCAGTTTCTTCATCTAATTCATAACCATATGATTCGCAAGCTGCTTTTGCCATACGAATACCACCAAATGGTTGCATCGAACGTTTAAATGGTTTGTCAGTTTGTACGCCGACAATGGTTTCTAACGCTTGATCTAAGTATCCTGCATCATGTGAAGTAATTGTTGATGGCACTTTTGTATCCATATCCCACATGCCACCACGTTCACGTTCCTCTTTAGATAATTGCATCACTTGGTCCCATAACTTAGATGTTGCTTCAGTAGGTCCAACTAAAAATGAATCATTTCCTTCATACAGCGTATAGTTTAATTGAATAAATTCTCTAACATCTACATGTCTATTCCATCTACCATTTTTAAATCCTTGCCAAGCCTTTGTGTGATCTTTGTTTGTTTCTAGCATATTAAACGCCTCCATTGTTATATTGTTAAAAATTTTAAATTATATGTTAACGTTTTCACATGCATTGTACCATGTATTTTGTGATAATTTTCACATGATATGTGTATATTTTTCATCAAAAATATGTATATTTCAAGGAACTGTACTATTTTATAATACAGAGATACAGAATAATGTAAGCTGTTACATAACAGATGTAAAGTCTACAATATGCATTGTCATAATATTTAGTAGTTGAGTTTTTGGGGAATTAGTGCTGAATTCCCTATAATATATTTGATTCACCTTGCTACTTTCAATAAGCATTACAATAAAGAATAATTACTTATACTATCTAGATAATTAACTCCGACATAACCTTCCACTAAACTTTTACGTAATTTTCTCTCATTAGTTAATTTTCTTAATTTATATTTCAATCATTTGAAGCCACTTCTTAAGTTTTAAAATCATCAATGAAACAACTCATACTATAATTAATGATGCTTCGCTTTCAATACTACAATATACTATTTTATTCAATTTTCAGAAAATGCAAATTTAAAAAATATATGAAATGTAACATTTTGTACATATGTTAATAATTTGTGAATTCTATAAAATACTTGTAAAATTCATTGACTTATTAATTTAAAAATCTTACACTGTTTGTGAATTAAATCACAAAGGAGAGATTAGTTATGAAAATTGGTGTTATTAAGGAACTTAAACCAGGTGAAGGACGTGTAGCATGTACACCTGAAAACGTTGCAAAATTGGTAGCTGCAGGAAATGAAGTTTATGTTGAAACAGATGCTGGCATTGGATCAGGATTCTCCAATGAAGAATATCAACAAGCTGGTGCTCACATTGTATCACATGAAGATAGTTGGAAATCTGACCTTATTATTAAAGTGAAGGAGCCTGATGAAAAAGAATTCAAATTCTTTAGAGATGGCCAAATTATTTGGGGTTTTCAACATTTAGCATCATCTAAAGAAACTGTTGAAGCGATGCAAAAAGCTGGTGTTACTGCTATTGGCGGTGAAACCATTGTCAAAGATGGCAAAGCAGTATTATTAGCACCTATGAGTGCCGTAGCTGGTAGACGTTCTATGATTATGGCTGCTTATTACTTAGAAGCTCAACATAAAGGTGAAGGTATCTTAATTTCTGGTATAGATGCCATTGATGGTATTCCTTCTGGCAATGTCGTTATTTTTGGTGGTGGTTCAGCTGCTGTCAACGCTGCAACCATAGCTTTAGGTATGCAAGCGCATGTAACCATTATTGAACTCAATGCACAAAGACGTGAATGGTTAACACAACATTTCAACCACCCTAACTTCCGCGTAGTTGAATCTAATGAAGACACGCTTAAAGAAGAAATAAAACATGCTGATGCCTTCATTTCAACGATATTAATCCCCGGTTCCAAACCTCCAAAATTAATCACACGTGATATGGTACGTTCAATGAAACCTGGTTCAGTTATTGTGGATATCTCAATCGACCAAGGCGGAACTGTGGAAGGTATCCATCCAACAACAATTGCTGAGCCAATTTATATCGAAGATGATGTTATCCATTATGCTGTTCCAAACCAACCTGGTGCTGTACCACGTACTTCAACAATGGTGTTAGCTGCTGGTAATATCGAATACTTATTAGCTATCAGCAAAAGTGGTATAGACCAAGCAATTAGCAACGATCCAGTCTTAGCCAGTGGTGTTAATATCTATCGCGGACACATAACAAATGAAGGTTTAGCACAATCTCATGATTTACCATATGAAAATCTAGAAAATCTTGTTAAATAAAATATATATGATGATTAGAATTAAAATCTAAAATAGAGAGAGGATGTCAATGATGACAACAAGTAGTGAAGTATTAAAAACATATGACAACTGCAGTATTCAAGACATTAAAGAAGCTAAAGACACATTAAAACATGTTATTCGCCAAACCCCTCTTATTCAATCTATGTATTTAAGTAATATTGTCACCGGGGGTAATGTTTACCTTAAATTAGAGAACATGCAATTTACTGGTTCATTTAAATTTAGAGGTGCTTACAATAAAATTATGCATTTAAGTGATGAACAAAAACAAAAAGGTATCATCACAGCTTCTGCGGGTAACCATGCACAAGGTGTAGCATTAACGGGTAAATTACTTGGCATAGAAACGACTGTCGTTATGCCACTAGAAGCACCTATTGCTAAACAACGTGCTACTGAAGGTTATGGTGCAAACGTTATTTTAGAAGGCGAAACATTTAATGATGCAAGATTATATATGGAAAAAGTAGCTAAAGAACGTGGTATGACTATTGTTCACCCATATGATGATAAAGAAGTGATGGCTGGGCAAGGTACGATTGGCTTAGAAATACTTAATGATATTTGGAATGTTGATACAGTCATCGTACCAGTTGGCGGTGGTGGCTTAATTTCTGGTATAGCCACAGCCTTAAAATCATTTAACCCAAATATTCATATTATTGGTGTACAATCTGAAAATGTTCATGGTATGGCCGCTTCTATCTATAAAGGTGTAATCACAAGCCACCATGATGTCTTTACATTAGCTGATGGTACGGATGTTGCTACTCCAGGTAACTTAACATACCCAGTTGTTGATAATCTCGTAGATGAATTTATTTTAGTGTCAGAAGATGAAATTTCAATGGCTATGAAAGATTTGATGCAAAGAACCAAAATTATTACTGAAGGTGCAGGTGCTTTACCAACAGCTGCCATTTTAAGTGGTAAAATCGAGCCAAAATGGTTAGAGCATAAAAATGTTGTTGCACTTGTCTCTGGAGGTAATGTTGACCTTTCTCGTATATCACATATTATTGAATACCTATTAAAAACACCAGATACTAGCAAAGGTATCGTAGGATAACGTCTAATGAGATAGGAGGTAAGGATATTGGGAAATGACACAGAACTAAAGAAAAGTATTGGCTTTTTTGCTGCATTATCTCTCGTTATGGGAACAGTCATTGGCTCGGGTGTATTCTTTAAAGTATCTAATGTAACTGAAGTAACCGGTTCAACAAGTATGGCTATGTTTGTATGGTTTTTAGGTGGTATTGTGACAATTTGTGCAGGTTTAACAGGTGCTGAACTTGCAGCTGCAATCCCAGAAACTGGTGGACTAACAAAATATATTGAATATACTTACGGCGATTTCTGGGGATTTTTATCCGGTTGGGCTCAAGCATTTATTTACTTTCCAGCTAATATCGCTGCACTTGCTATTATTTTCGCAACACAAATAGTCAATTTATTTCATCTTCAAATATCGTTACTCATACCTATTGCTTTTATCAGTGCATTAACAATTGTTTTAATTAATTTCTTAGGTTCTAAAGCAGGCGGTATTTTACAATCTATTACCCTGGTAATAAAATTTATTCCGATAGCTTTAATTGTCATTATCGGTATTTTTAGTAAGCAAGATGTTCAATTTTCATTATTTCCAATAGTTAATGGTACACAATCTGGTTTCTTTACAGCAATTGGCAGTGGATTATTGGCAACAATGTTTGCCTATGATGGTTGGATACATGTTGGTAATATTGCTGGTGAATTAAAAAATCCGAAAAAAGATTTACCAGCTGCAATTACTATTGGTATAGGATTAATCATGGTTATTTACTTATTAATCAATGCAACATTCCTAATGACGTTACCTATTTCTCAAGTCGCTGGTAATTTAAACGCTGCAAGTGATGCATCTGCAATATTATTTGGTGCATCTGGTGGTAAATTAGTAACTATAGGTATCTTGATTTCAGTTTATGGTACGATGAATGGCTATATTATGACAAGTATGCGTATTCCTTACGCTATGGCTAAAAATCATCGTCTACCTTTCGAAAAATTCTTCTTGAGTTTAACACCTTCTCGTGTTCCTTGGACTGGTGGTATCGTTCAATTAGTTATTGCAAGTATCATGATGTTATTAGGTGCATTCGATACGATTACGAACATGTTAATATTTGTCATTTGGACATTTTATAGTATGGCCTTTGTTGCTGTTATCATTCTCCGCAAAAGAGAGCCTGAATTGCAACGTCCATATAAAGTACCTTTGTATCCTATCGTCCCTGGCATTGCTTTAATAGCAGGTGTCTTCGTACTTGTTAACACATTATTTACGCAACCTCTTTTGGCATGCACTGGTATTGTCATTACACTACTAGGTGTACCAATATATTACTATAAAAAACGACAAACATCATAAATCACGTACTCTATGACATCGGGTTATTATTATAATAACTCGATGTTTTTACATAATAATCTCCTAATATGCCGATCTGCTCATTTATTTCTATGCTTTACGTCATTTACCACAAAATTATTTTAAAATAACATTATCAAACGCCAAAAGTTAATAATTAGTTAATGGAATTTAGCTATGCTCATATATACAATGAATGTGTTACATAATGTAGCAATAACAACTAGATAAATAGACGGAGGACATCATGATTTTCATCATATTATTATGCTTTTTTACCACTCGATTAATGAGTTTATATATTTCTATTAAACATGCCAAACAATTAAAATTACAAGGTGCTAAAGAATATGGGATTGCTAATTCAAAATGGCTAGCCGTAACACACATTTTAATTTACGCTGGTGCAGGCTTAGAAATTATGATCAACAAAGATTCATTTAGCGTACTGAATGTCATTGGATTATTACTATTAATATTTGCTTATACCATGCTATTTGTCGTCATTCATACGTTAGGTCACATTTGGACTTTAAAGCTATTCATTTTACCTAAGCATCCGATTATTAAATCCGGTTTATATCGTATAACAAAGCACCCTAACTATTTCTTAAATATCATTCCTGAATTAATTGGCGTCTTATTATTAACGCACGCCTCATACACATCTCTATTACTTATTCCATATAGTTATTTCTTATATCGACGTATTAAATTAGAAGATCAATTAATGACATTCAAATAACACCATCTAACGGCGAGTGCTTACATGATAAAGTACTCGCTTTATTGATATAGTTTGATATCTCGCAGTCTATGTTCAGACAACCGTCAGACTACCCCAGCTACGTCCTAACTAGGAACCCCTTTTTCTTTTATATTTTTATCTATTTTCAAAATATAGAAACTCACACATATAATACATATAATTACTAATTTGTCTATTACTCTTAAATTTTAAATTTTCTAATAATATGATTATCATTATTTCTAAATATATTGTGCATTACACTTTAATTTGATAATATTAACAATATTATATTAGCTATTTTGAAAGGTCAGGTTAACAGACTAAACATGAAAAAATTGATTGCGCTCTTAACGTCATTATTAATACTATCTTTAACTCAGTCTCCATACAGTCAGGCTGCTGAAACACCTGTAGATATTGCTAAATCCCAGCATCAAACTTTAGACTCAACTTTTAATCCACAAGGAATGTTTGTTACAACCGAACAGGGACAAATATTATATCAATACCATGCTAATAAAGAACTTGATCCAGCTTCCACTGCAAAGTTAATGACGCTGTACCTCGTCTTTAATAGTATTAAATCAGGAGACATTCACTTAAATGACAAAGTTAAAATTTCTGCTGACCAAGCTAAATTAACGCGTTTACCCAATCTGACTACTGTACCACTTGATCAAGGTAAGTCTTATACAGTAGAAGAATTAATTAAACAAGCTGCATTAGAGTCTAGTAATGCAGCCACAATCATACTTGCAGATCATGTTAGTAAAGATAGTTCAGCTTTTACAGATAAGATGAATGATACTGCTAAGCAATTACATATGACACATACTCATTTTACAAATCCAAGTGGTGCCAATAATAATCTCTTAGATACTTATGCACCTAAAAAATATAAAAATGAAACAACATCATATTCAACAGCACAAGATATGACCGTGTTATCCCAACATTTGATTGATAAACACCCAAATATCTTACAAATTACTAAATTAACTAATGACCAACAGCAAGGTAATCAATTACATAATACGAATACGTCGTTACCGTCACTACAAGATGCAATGTCTGGCGTCGATGGTCTAAAAACTGGTACTAGTGAAAATGGTTATAATTTAGTGTTAACTGCTAAAAAGGATCACTTACGTATTAATGCGGTTGTATTAAACGTTCGCCCATATCCAAGTGAAGCTGCTAAACATGCACGTCAAAAAATAGCTAATGCTGCGATTAAACGCGGCTTTGATGATTATGAATATCGTAAAGTATTATCTAAAGGTGAACATAAATTTGATGGCAAGCGCTATACTGTTTCGTCTGATTTATATGATGTTGTTCCAAAAGATAAGTCAAAATATAAATTGCATCTATCTGAAGATAATCACGTTTCAGTCGCATATAAACGACAATTTATACCAGGACAACATGCACCTTCTGTAAAAGCTGAACCATTATCCAATCATCATTGGTACACCATTCCTTTACATATACTATTAGCAATTGGCGGACTTGTAGTAACAGGTATGCTAATTATTATCGGTATTAAAATATATAATAACTTCACAAGATAATTTAAAATATATAAGCCAATAACATTGAGTAATGTCGTTGAACTTCACTCACTGTCATTGGCTTTTTTAGTACGTTATTTTAAATCATATAAACTACGTTCCCCATTAGGTAATTGTTTAATGAATGACTCTGGATCTTCAGCATAAGCATTACCCACGCCACCTTTCATACGTTGAAAATGTATATGTGGTCCAGTCGTTTGCTCTCCTGTATTCCCAGAGTAGGCAATAACATCTCCTGCTTTAACATGGTCACCTTCTTTAACATTATAACGATTCAAATGCATATACCATTGATGATATTGCCCATTATCTTCGGCAATTTGTAATACTTTTCCTCCTAACTGATTATCAAACGTTCTTGTTACAGTACCATTGGTCACAGCTTTAATCGGCGTATCTTTCGGAATAGCATAATCTATACCATAGTGTTTACTATCAAAATCATTATACTTATATTCACCAAACGATTCCGTTTGACGACTACCATTAAACATACGCTGCCAGCCTTTATCTTCCTTCGATATCGTAGCTTCGTTATGGTGTTCTAATTGTTTCCACCATTGTTGTATGTCATCTTTATAATGATAAATACTACCGAAGATAACGACAATCATAACAATACTTAATATATATTTAAGTGCTCTCTTCAATTGAATTAACATCCTTTTTATTTAATGGTGTTTAAGTATAGTCGCAAATACATGTTTTTGCTAGTCAGACACTATCATACTTTAGTAGTAATGTTGTTAAATATGCTAAATCAAATAAGGGCCAAAGCCGGAACGACTTTGACCTTCATTGTCATTAATTCTATTTCTAATAATGATTGGGAGCGAAAGCTGGTAAAACGTTAGTTCATTATTTTCAATCTAGACAGTTGCTACCAATCTCAGCATATTCATTATTGAATACTTTTTATAATATTATTTCTCAGGATATAATCCTAAATATTCTTCAAGCGTTTTACCTGAATCGTATACTTTTGTTGCGGTCTTTTTACCTAAATAACGTAAATGCCATGGTTCATATTGGTAACCTGTGATATGTGTACCATCTTTAGGATATCTAACGATAAACCCATATTTGTGCGCATTTTTCTTAATCCATTTACCTTCTTTAGTGTTACCGAATGTTGTTTTTAAATTTTCAGGTGAATTAGCTGCACCAACGTCAAATGTTAAACCTGTTTGGTGCTCAGAATAACCTGGACGTGCACTATACTTATCAGCAGCTTCTTTACCATCTCTAGCAACATAATTATTGTATAAAGATACTTGCGTTTGATAACTTCTAAAGTTACTAATGTTAGTTATATGCAAACCTTCTTTACTAGCATCTGCAATCATACGGTTAAGTGCTTGTTGTGCTTTTGGGTCTACACCAGGATTATAATCTTTTGGTAAACTAATTTTCTTATTAACAATTAAAATTCCATCTACATAGGTACGACCATCTTTGACAACTTTATGATGTTTCTTATGTTCACTTTGATTACTTTGATCTTTGTTCTTATCATTAGCATCGCTATTTGATGTTGAACATGCTGCAAATAATAAACAACTTGTTAATACTAATCCAATTACCTTTTTCATTTACGTATTACCCCTTTATGATTTGAACAATATTATATTAATTTTCATTTTAAGGCATTTTTAATTAATAGTATATAGTACTATTTAAAAATAGTGGCTTAGTAATAAAATTTGCAACATTTAATGTTGTCATATTTAACTATAGTAGGTATAATAATTATATCTTGTAGATAAACATAAAGGAGATAAACATATGACTAAATTATTATATATCACAGCTCATCCATTTGATGAACTTGTTTCAAATTCAATGGCTGGTGGTAAAGCATTCATCGAATCTTACCAAGAGAACCATCCTAAAGACGAAGTAAAACACATCGATTTATTCGAGGAATATATTCCATTAATTGATAAAGATGTCCTAACTGGTTGGGGTAAAGCTGCAAATGGTGAATCATTAACAAAAGAAGAACAAACTAAAATTGATCGTTTAAGTGATATTTTGGAAGAATTTTTAAGTGCGGATAAATATGTTTTTGTTACACCAATGTGGAACTTATCATTCCCACCAGTAGTTAAAGCATATATTGATGCTGTATGTGTCGCTGGTAAAACATTCAAATACACTTCTGAAGGTGCCGTAGGTTTACTAACTGATAAAAAAGCACTACATATTCAATCACGTGGGGGCTATTATGCAGAAGGTCCTGGCGCAGACATCGAAATGGGCGACCGTTACTTACGTACAATATTAACGTTCTTAGGTGTACCTTCATATACAACGTTAGCAATTGAAGGACATAATGCTGAGCCACATAAAGCTGAAGAAATTAAAATTGCTGGTATTCAAGAAGCTAAAGAACTCGGAAAAACATTCTAGTTTATATTTAGAGAGAAACCACTGTGTGAAATATTTCATTCACACAGTGGTTTTTTAGTGGATATGGTTTAATTGGATACGATCACTGATCTGCTACAACACCATTATGACCAGTTCTAGTAGCAACATCGCCTGGTAACTGTCTATCGCCAACTAATTCATTATAGTGTTCCGCTTCAGATTGCGTCATGTTTGGTTTACTTCTTAAATATGCCTCATATTCTTCTATTTTCTGCATTTGCGCATCTTTTGTATTATTAACATTTTGATTTATTTGTTCATTTTGATTGGTCTGAACTTGTTGATTATTATAGTTATTATCATTATTTATAGCAACTTCTTCGTCATTCTGTTGATTCTGTTCTATATTATTCGTTTCATTTTTCGCATTATCTTCATTATTACTTTTTTTCTTAGTATGTTGCTCTTTTTTAGGTTTATTGTCTGACTCTTTTTTATCATTATCAAAATTACAACCACCCAAAACAATAGATAAAACTAAAATTGAAAATACTATAAATTTAGTTCCCATTCACTTTACCTCTTTTATTATTTTTGTATAATTAAATCACAAATTTTATTATATAAAAATAATAGTTGTAAAGCTATACTTTTTTAATTATTTAAAATCCAATCATTTATTTAATTGATGTTGTTCTATAGTGATATTACGTCCTACTGATGTACTGAAGATAAGAATTGCTAATGATGTTATGACTAAGATCATAATTGATGCTATCCAACTATGCGTTGCATCATGTAAACTACCAAATAAAAATGGTCCTATTGCTGCAAATAAATAACCAATGGATTGTGACATACCTGATAATTTAGCAGCTGTACTACTTTCTTCTGTTTTCAAACTAAAGAATGTATTGACAAGCCCAAATGATAAACCATTAGCAATACCTAAAAGTAAAATCGAAATCAATGCTATTTGTGGTAAGAAAAGCATCGCTAAAGTTCCAGCAATAAACATGATTCCTGTTAATAACACAAGAGGTACTTGTGACGTCATTTTAGTTGCCCAAATTGGTGTAATAAATGTTAAAGGAATAATCGCTAATTGTAAAATTGATAAGTACAAGCCTGCTTCATTAATCGATACACCATAATCTGCTAAATAGGCTGGCATCCAATTGATAATTGAATAGAAAATTAATGACTGTCCACCCATTAACAATGTAATACGCCATGCAATAGATGACTTCCAAATATTAACTTTAGCCACCTGTTTTGATGTGGTAGATTCATTTTTGTGATTCAATTGAAAAACCCAAATCAAAGTTGCAATCAACGTGATGATACCAATGATTCCAAGTGCAATTTGATAATTAAATGCTTTGACTAACGGACCAGTAGAATATGATGATAAACTACCAAAGATATTCATGACAACTGTATAATACCCAGTCATAATACCTATACGTAAAGGAAACTTAGCTTTAATTATTGCTGGTGTTAAGACATTACCAAAAGCAATACCAATACCAATGAAAATGGTACCAATATATAAGCCACTTACATTTGGTAATGAACGGATGATCACACCTACCAAGATGATGATCAATGCTCCAAATAACGTTCTTTCGATACCAAATGTATTACTTGTTTTTGCTGCAAAAAGTGAGATAATCGCAAAAGCGATTAATGGAATAATCGTTATAATACTGACAGCTATATTATTAAGATGTAAAGCATCTTTAATACTTGGTAAGGCGACACCCACCGATGTGATTGGCGCACGTAAATTAGCTCCTATCAATAAAATTCCTATAAAAAGAAGCCAATTAATTTTATTATTTGCTTGTAAATCTTTTTCCATATTGTCCTCCCTATTTTATATTATTTCGTACACAACAATAATATATGGTACAATATGTGCGATATATTGTAAATAAAGGAGTCGTTATTTTTGTCAGATGTTAATGAAATTATTGGTCATAACCTTTATCGTTACAGACAAGATTTTAATTTAAGTTTAGATAAAATGGCCGATATCACAGGTGTAAGTAAAAATATGCTAAATCAAATTGAAAAAGGTCAAGCTAATCCTAGTATTATGACATTATCAAAAATTGCTAATGGTCTACGTCTTTCCTTATCCGAATTAATCACTCAAATATCATCTGAAGTTAACCCAGTTGCCTATGAGGATTTAATTCCTATTTATAACGAAGATCATAGTGTGACTATTTTTCCTTATTTTCCCTATTCACCTGAAAAGGACTTTGAAATGTTCAAAATGGAAATTGAAGCTTTTGGGGCTATGACTTCAGAAGGACACCATCAAGGTTCAGATGAGTATATTATAGTTACAGATGGTACGTTAACACTTGAAATAGAAAATAAGCAGTACACTGTAACTAAAGAACAGGCTATTCATTTTAAAAGTGATGTTGCACATCAATATATTAATCAAACGAATAACAAATTATCGTTGATTGCCACAATTCAGTATCACTCGTAGTATGCAGCTTAATCATCAAGATGCTTTAACTCGTTGAAATAATCATTTCTTTCGTCTCATATCTTAACTCGAGTGCGATGGTAAAATACTTTTTATTACGGTCTTGTGCAATTAAGAGCGTTATAGTTACATCTCTATAAATAAAAATAAAGCTAGTATATCGATTGAGTGTCATATCGTTCACTCTTTCTAATATACTAGCTTTTGCAATTATTACTTATGCATTAGGATCTAAACCACTAAAGACATTAATTAAGCTTTGAGGACTATTATCTCCTAATACCATGTCAATGGCTTCATGTGATTCTTGAGCTGCTTCAGCACTACGTTCAAACATTTTTTCTTCATATAGTTGAATCGCTTTATCTAAATCATTTGGATATTTAGCAATATTTTGAGCAAGTTCAGTTGAATCTAACATCGCAATATTAGCACCTTCACCTGATGGTGCCATTACGTGCGCAGCATCTCCAATTAAAGTTATGCCTGGTTTATGATTCCAACGCAAACCATCAGGTAATGCATTGATTTTACGAGGTATGACACTGGAATCACTTTCCGTAAGTAACGTCATGAGTTGTGGTGACCAACCTTCAAATGCTTGTGAAATCGTGTTAATTGCTGCTTCTTTATCATTAAAGTCTATTTGATCAACCCATTCAGCAGTGCAACGTAATTGAACATACGTATGAATAATATCATTTGCTTCACGATGTGCTGTTAGACCTTTTCCTGGCGTTAAGGCGTACATTGCACCTTGACCAACAATTGCTGCCGCTTCAGGATGGTCTTCATCAACATTGTATAAATATGTTTCAAAGAAAGTTAAACCTGTATAATCTGGCATAGCATCTGTTAATACTTTACGTACTTTAGACCATGCACCGTCTGCACCAATAATAGTGTCTGTGGCTATCGTTGTCCCATCTTTAAACGTTACTTGATATTGACGTTCATCTATTTCTTCAACAGTTGTCACTTTTTTATCCCATTGAATGACACCATCTGGTAATGACTCCATTAGTATACGTCTTAAATCTCCGCGTAATACTTCAGGTCTACCATTACTATCATCACTAGGCTCTTCTAACAATACATTACCATTTGTATCTAAAATGCGTGCAGCATCTCCACCTTCATGAATGATATTGTGAAAGTCATCCATTAAACCAGCTGCTTTAAGTGCAACTTGTCCATTATATTCATGAATATCTAATTGTCCACCTTGTGTTCTGGCATTCGGTGACGCATCATTTTCATATACTTTAACTGGTACACCATTAACATGTAACACACGTGCTAAAGTTAAGCCCCCGATACCTCCACCAATAATAGTTATTTCTGTTTGTTGATGATCGATAGTCTTTTTACTCATGAACATTACTCCTTTAAGTTTTAGCGTCATTAAATTTAAACTTATGTTCCGATTAATTTAACATGTACGTTATATCCCAGGAATATTAGAGTAAGTTAGATTTATATTCAAATATTTTGCTACAAAAAATAAAAAGGAATCGGACAAATTGATGTCTAATTCCTTTTTACGACATTCTGATAATATCTCAGTAATATCTTAACACCTCTCAAAAAACAATCATTTTATGAATGTCGTCGCCTTGACTTTCAAAATGAGTATGGCTAAGAAGGAGGTGTAGATAATATGATGAATCTCATCATAACAACATTAGCCTCTATAATTAGTGGCTGTGTCATTGCGGCCTTTAAATATTGGCTAAGCAGCCGCAGTGATAAAAGGCGATAATATTAGCCAACACGTTAAACCCCCTCACTACCGAGAATAGTGAGGGGGTTTGTGTAGTTATATGATGAATCTCATTACAATCATTATAGCATAAAGTGAGTATATTTCAAGCCATTTATTATTTTTTTATATTTAATTTTTTTCTTATGATACAGAGTCTGGGACAAAAAGTATTATACACTTAAAATTAAGTATTCGGCAGTAACTGTCTGATTTTCAAAACCTAGTCAGTCTAGCAGGGGCAGGATTACGACATAAATGTTATAGAAAATTTATGTCTCCCCCCTCCGATTCTACTATATTATATCAACCAAATTGAAGATTATCTTGTAATGCTCTCTCTATCATATCGATAATACATATTTTCTTCACGTTGTCTCGTTGGATAGTATGTATCTCTCAAATATAATGTATTATCTTCCACAATAACGTCATAGCCTTTTTGAGTCGCTAAATCTACAATATCAATATACTCACGCTGATTGATAACATCCGACCTAACTTCATCTAATTGGTAGTCCTCAACTTGAAAAATATCATTAACCACTTTTGAGTCTAACCAGAACTTATCATCATCAAAAATGATTTGCTGTTGATACAACGGCAATTGGATATCATTTAAATAAACGTGATAGTCTTTATTGTCATTATAGTGCTTATACTCTTGCGGTTTATCTCTAACAATATAGACATCTTCTCCTATAATTGTCCCTTCTCTTGTATCATCCGCACCACCCATCACTGCTGACGTTTCTGGATCAATTTGTAAGCCATGGACATCTCCAATATAAGTGTCTGGTTGTTTTTCCATTGCATGTCCTTTAGCAATCAACGCTAATATTGTTCGCTGTGAAAATTGGGGCTCCCACTCAATTCTATTTGGATGACTACTATAAATTCTAGGTTCATCAATGGCTTGATCAATCGTCATATCAAATTCTAAAACATTAATCAAAGTTTGAACTATACTTGTAATAATACTAATTGCACCGGGTGAGCCTACTGTCAAAATTGGTTTACTATCTTTAGTAATTATTGTAGGTGCCATATTACTAAGTGGTCGTTTACATGGTTCAATTTCATTAATTCCACCTGGAACGATATCGAAACCATCAATCGTTGTGTTTAATAGTAAACCGTAACCCGGTATCGTGATACCTGAACCATAAATCATACCTACAGATGTTGTAAATGATGCAATATTGCCATCTTTATCTATCACACTAAAATGCGTTGTCTCTGTATGTTGTTCATCAATCGCTGTATGACTAACGTTACTTTGTAAATGACCATGAGTAATAGCAATATTAGCATAGTCCTTATTTATTAAAGTACTGCGCTCTTTCAAATAATCGTCATCAATCAATGCTTTAATAGGAATATTGCTAAAGTCCTCATCAGCAATAAACTGAGCTCGGTCACTATAAGCAATGTGCATTGCTTGAATTAAATGATGTAAATAGTCAACTGATCTCGGTCCCATTTTTTTAATATCAATATGTTCTAATAGTTTTAGAATTTGAATCATCGTTATACCACCTGAACTTGATGGCCCAATTGAATGAATTTCGACATCTTTGTATGTTGCACTAATTGGCTCTTTCAATTGTATTTGATACTGCTGCAAATCTTCCAATGTGATTGAACCACCGTAACGCTGCACAACATCAACTAGTTGTTGTGCGATATCTCCTCGATAAAACGCATCAAACCCTTGATCTCTTAACAGTGTTAAAGCCTTAGCCAACTGTGGTTGCACAATCCAATCACCTTCATGCCAATAATCATCATCAATCGTAAATGCTTCAGCAGTTTCAGGATATTTTAGTAACCTAGCCAATTGTTGTCGCGAGTATTTTTCAGTTGCCCAATTAGCACGGTGTCCTTCACTGGCTTGTTGAATAGCAGGATTAATTAAATCATCTAACGACAAACGACAATAATGATGATACAAATAATCAAACAACTTAGGTATAGCAGGTACTGCTACAGTCTTACCATGTGTCGTTAAATCAAAAAACGATTTGTAATTACCTTGGTCATCTAAATAAAATGTTGGATCTATGTTAGATGGTGCTGTCTCTCTGGCGTCAAAGGCTGTCATTTGTTGAGTGGCTTGATCATAATATAATAAATAACCGCCACCACCAAGTCCCGATGTAAAAGGTTCGACGACATTCAATGACAACTGAATAGCAATGACGGCATCCATGGCATTGCCACCTTTATCAAGTACCTCTTTTCCTACCTTTGCGGCTAAAGGATGGGATACTGAAATCATACCTTCCTGTGACGTATTTTCTTTATTTCCACTCAAGCTCATGACCATAGTCATATCCTCCTACTTTGTGTTATTTAACGTTTGTCATTAATTGCCTGTTCTACCTTTTTTAAATTTTGACGTTGTTTATTTCCTGTATCGACCAGTGGTGTCACTGGTGAGGCAATATTAAATTTATCACCGCGATAAAATTTAATAAATTGATCTTGATCAATCGCATTAACTACTGCTTGTCTTAAGTTTGGATGCTCTTTGAAAATACCTTTTTTAACATTCATCATTAAAAATACCGACTTACGTCCATTTTTACGTACAATAGATAAATCATTGTCAGATTTTATTAAATCAAAGTTTTTTTGATCTACGTCTGCGAGCATATCTATGGAGTGGTTACGTAATTCTGACAACGCATTATTAGGATCACCATTAAATTTTAAGGTAATATTTTTAATTTTAGCTGGTCCATAACTATCTTTTTCATCTTCATTAAATCCTGGATTACGTTGGAATGTTGCTTGATAAGTATTTTTAGTCGTCATAATATAAGGACCACTCGCATAAAGTTCATTTTTCCCCTCTTTAGAAGATGGTACTGTACTGCTATCACCGTAGCCTTTACTATTTTCTTTATCTACTTGTGACACATATTTTTTGGATAAAATCCCTGCTGATGAGTGTGTTAAATAGTTTACTTCTTTAGGCATAGCTTGCTTTGTGGTAATTTTAACAATTTGATATGTCCCTTTTTGATTATCTACTTTGTTACCTTCAGTTGTTAACGATTTAACTCCGTGTCCTTTAATCAGTCGATCATAAATTGTACTATTCCCTTTAGTTTTAGTATCACGCAATTTATCAATATCTTGATTGTTTAAGACACTGACATCTTTAATATTTTTATGCATATTATACGTAATATTGTTAGGGACCGATGATTTATCACGTACACGATCTAGTGAAAACTTCACATCTTCTGCAGATACACGTTCTCCAGTATTTTGTGCTTCACCTTGCGATACTTTAGCAAAATAACTATCATCCCTTAATAAAAAGTAAAATTCGTTATCGTCTTTATTAACAGCATAGTCACGACTCAATGATCCCTTAGTCGTGATTTTATCATTGTCATCTAAGAGCAATAATCTTGTATACATATTCATATTAATTGGATAAACAGATGGTGCAATAGAACGAATAGGATCTAGTGTAGGTATTTCACTATCTTGTTGTGTCATCATCAACGGTCTCGTGTCTCGTAATTTTTTATCTTTATAGTCAAATTGTTGCCAGATTAAAGCACGAGAGTTTGGTAAACCTACACTACTTTTGGCTATAACATGATTATCATAAATTAGATTCTTTTTCGCTCCATATAATGGCGCCATATACGCTTGATCAAAAATCACTTCATGTTCCAATTGTTTATAAGTTTGTTTAGCACCTTTATCATTTTCAGTTGATGCCTGATCAATCATGCGATCTACTTTTTTATCTTTCAATAGGCTGTTTGAACCATTTGAACTAAACAGTGCCGACATTGAATAATTTGGATCTCCAAAAACTGTTGTCCAGTCATCAATTTGAATATCATAGTTCCCCGCTTCACGTTGCGTTCGATAACTACCATAGTCTGGTTGAATATTCATCTTAACGTTAAAACCAGCATTTTCTAATTGTTCTTTAACAATGTTCATATCATTTTCATAACTTGCTTGTCCTAAGAAACGAATTGTTGGACGTTCACCTTTAACATCAACTTTATCAGCTTTTTGCTCCACTTGAGATTTAGTAGGAACACCACAACCACTTAATACCAATGCTAAAACGATAAATGCGATACTAATGATTTTCTTCACATGATTCCCTACTTTCTAATGTATTTTTGGATCTAGTGCATCGCGCACTGCATCACCAATAAAGTTAAATGCTAAAACTACAAGCATAATACAAATACCGGGCACAATAGCTAAATTACTATGTGTTTCCAAGTAGTTACTACCTGTACGTAAAATGTTGCCCCATTCTGCAACATCTGGTGCCACACCTAAACCTAGGAAACTTAAACTACTTGTTGTTAAAACAACAACACCAATATTTAACGAAAAACGTACAATCATAGGTGCAATCGCATTAGGTAAAATATAACGTCTTAAAATGTTCCATGTATTTTCCCCAGTAATACGTGCTGCATCTACATATTCTAAACGTTTAATCTCTAAGACACTTGCACGCATCGTTCTAGCAAAAGAAGGAATATTACCGATACTTAATGCAATAATTAAATTTGTCGTACTAGCACCGAAAGACGCGATAATGGCAACTGCTAACAATAATGCTGGAATTGCAAAAACAACATCTAATATACGCATGACTAAATTATCAATACGGTCAAAGTAACCTGCAATCATTCCTAAAATAACACCAAATATCACAGCGATAAATACTGAAATAATAGAAATTGAAAACGTTAGTTTTGTACCTATGACAATGCGTGTAAATAGATCTCTGCCAAAGTCATCAGTACCAAATGGATATTCTAAACTCGGTGCATGTAGTAAAACATCGAATTGATTTTTAGTAGCTAATTCTGTATCAAAGGTAAAAGGCGCTACTATCGATAATGTCAACATAACAACTAAGATAAATAAACCAAGCATCGCAATACGATGTGTGACTACTTTATTAATAAATGCTTCCCAGCCATTATAAATATGTAATGTTGAAGTTTGTTTATAACGAACTACACTAATTAACATTAATAAAGCAAATAAGTTTCCAGTCACCGTCATCAATAGTAATAACACAATGACAAGTGAACGCCATACTGCGTGATGCTGCCATGAAGATTGTGTCATAACAATAGTGACAATAGCGATAACTAAGACAAGTAACAATATTTCAAAACTATAAAATGTATCGACGACATAGCCTTTAAACAAATTAAGCAAACTTAGCGTAAAAACAACAAGGTATGTTACTATGCCATATCCTGCAAATAATGTTAAGGAAGTACGCTTTTTTATTACATTTGACATACTGATCACTTCCTTTCTCTAAGTTCGCTGCGAAGTTTTGGATCTACTAACGTATAAAAAATATCTATCACTAAATTGGCAAGTGAAATAACGATTGAGATATAAACGACCCCAGCCATAACTGCTGGTATGTCAGGAACAAGTTGTTTTTGAACAATGTAACGACCAATACCATTAATATTAAACACTTGTTCTGTTACTGCTGAACCACCAAGTAACTCTGCTACAAGTAAACCAATCAACGTGATAATTGGAATAATGGCATTTTTCAAAATATGCTTTAAGACAACTTGAGAAGTGGATAAACCTTTAGCATATGCGGTCATAATATAATCACTACGCATCACTTCTAACACAGACGATCTTGTCATACGTGTTATTGATGCTGCAACACTCGTACCAATAACTAGCACAGGTAAAATTAATGATAGTGGATTTTCCGGAATATAAGATGGCGGGAAAATATCTAACTTAAGTGAAAAAGCTAAGATAAATAATAGTCCTTGCCAGAAACTAGGAATAGATAAACCAATTAAAGCGATTGTCATTAATACAATATCCAACCAACTATTGCGTTTAATCGCACTAACAATACCTATTGGAATAGCAATAATCAAAGCGATAAATAAGGCAATAAGCGTCATGATAATCGTAATAGGAATTCTGTCACCTACTGCTTGTGTCACCACTTCGTTACCTTTGTATGTCTTGCCCAAATCGAATGTAAAGACACCTTTAATGGCATCCCACAGTTGAACAATATAAGGTTCATTCAAATGATGTAATGTATTAAACTGCTTAATCTGTTCTGCCGTAGCATTTTGACCTAAGACACTGTATGCAGCATCTAATGGTGAAAAATACAAAATGGTAAAAACGCTAATAATGACACCAATAATGACGATGACCGCCATCATGATACGTTCGAACATGTAACGCACAATCGGATTGATATAAAATGTCAACATAATAAATAACGGCAACGCTAAAATAAATTTAATGATGATAGCATGATGAAACAACGTGTATTGGTAATAAGATGCCAAATTTGTTGCGTTATCTTCACCTTTCATATGTTGGCGATGTTGTTGGTCAAAGATTTTTTGCGCTTCTTTACGAATTATTGCTGGCGACTGTTGTTTATTTAAGTATTGATATTTTTGTTGCAACGCATATTCAATGTCGGAAATTTCAGAATTATTACGTTGCACACGATGCTTGCTCTCAATCAATAAATATTTAACAACCGTGTAAAGCCAAACTGGTAAGCTTAGCAATATCATAATGATGCGATAAAATGCTTTAGAATATAACTTTTGAAATACTTCGTAATAAATATTTATGACAATCACTCCTTGTAAAATAATGTCGAGTGGATTACTATGTTATACAAAGTATAGAATAATTTTTCACTTTTGTGAATAGGGAGGTTCAATATCATGACAAATTTATTATCAGTTAAAGATTTAAATGTCACATTTAATTATGATGACGCATCTAAGCATGTCGTTAAAGATGTATCATTCGACTTACGTAAAAAGCATATTTTAGCAATTGTCGGTGAATCAGGGTCAGGTAAAAGTATTACAGCGAAATCAATTTTAGGATTGTTGCCAGATTTTCCCGAGCATACATTAACAGGAGATATAATTTTTGATGGTCAAAAATTAACAGATTTGTCTCTGTCATCTTTACGTCAAATTCGTGGCAATGATATTGCGATGATTTTCCAAGATCCGTTATCATCACTTAATCCACGTACAACAATTGGCAAGCAAATTACCGAAGTTTTATTCCAACATAAACAAATTTCAAAACATGATGCTAAAGCAGCAGCCATTGATATTTTAGAAAAAGTTGGTATTAAAGATGCTGCAAAAAAATTCAATGCTTATCCTCATGAATTTTCAGGTGGTATGCGTCAGCGTGTCATGATCGCTATTGCCCTAATACTTAAACCACAAATTTTAATTGCTGACGAACCAACGACTGCACTTGATGTCAGTACACAAAATGAATTATTAACATTGATGCAAGAATTATACGAATATACTGAAACGTCAATTATTTTTATTACACATGATTTAGGTGTGGTTTATCAATTTTGTGATGATGTAATTGTTATGAAAGAAGGTAGCGTCGTTGAACGTGGTACTGTCAACGACATATTCACAAATCCTCAGAATCCCTATACACAACGTTTAATTGATGCCATTCCAGATATCAATCAAACTCGCCCTCCACGTACATTGGCAAATGACCCACTAATAAAATTTGAACACGTCAGTGCCGATTATATAGACGATGATGGCAAACCATTTAGAGCTGTTAATGATATTAATTTATCCATATTAAAAGGTGAAACATTAGGCATTGTTGGCGAGTCAGGGTCAGGTAAATCAACACTTGCTAAGACGGTCGTCGGTCTAAAGGACGTGTCACAAGGTATCGTTTGGTACAATAACGTACCGCTCAATTTATTTAGTAACAAAGAAATGAAACCATTAAGACAAGATATACAAATGATATTCCAGGACCCATTTTCATCAATCAATCCACGATTCAAAATAATCGATGTCATTAGTAGACCTTTAATCGTCCATCATAGGGTAAATAATAAAAAAGATATCACAGAAAAAGTTGTTACCTTATTAGAAAAAGTAGGATTAGATCGTAGTTATTTATATCGTTATCCTCATGAATTATCTGGTGGACAACGTCAAAGAGTGAGCATCGCTAGAGCACTTGCAATTGAACCTAAAGTCATTGTCTGTGACGAAGCTGTATCAGCACTAGATGTTTCTATTCAACAAGATATTATTCAATTATTAAAACAACTACAACTAGAATTCGGTATCACATATCTTTTTATCACTCATGATATGGGTGTTATTAATGAAATTTGTGATCGTGTAGCTGTGATGAAAGATGGTCGAGTTGTTGAACTTAATACAACTGAAGCCATCATTAAACATCCTCAATCTGCTTATGCACAACAATTAATTTCAGAGATACCTGTTATTCCAAGGTAATTGCTGTTATCAATGATGACAATAATATTGAGTTATATTGATGTATTTGTGTTAGTGACCGTCATGATGAGCAATACTCAGCTCTTAATGCCATACCTTAGTTATATATGCATACACGTTATGAAAAGCGTTTTACCGTACCACACGATATCTTTGTTAGTTTACACTATAAATGCTATAGTATGTTTAATTTTAAAAAGCGAGATACATAAAGGAGCTTAACCTATGGTACAGAAAGTATTAATTACAGGTGGCAATAAAGGTATTGGATTTGAAAGCGCACGAAAATTAGGCAACTTAGGTTGGCATATTTTACTAGGTGCTAGAAACGAGCAACGTGGTAAAGCAGCTGTAGAAAAACTTGAACGTGAAGATATTACTGCTGAGTGGATTCACATTGACTTAAATGATTTAGATACGATTCACACTGCAGCGCAACATATTACAGAACATCATTCAGATATAAATGTATTAATTAATAACGCAGGTATTCCCGGTAAGATGGATGCCACACCTTTAGAAGTCACAGCTGATGAATTAAAGTCAGTCATTGATGTTAATATTATTGGCAATTTTGAGATGATTAAGACATTCACACCTATTTTAGCTGTTAATAAAGGAACGATTCTTAACTTAACGATTCCTTCTAAGTCTAGTCGTTTCTTCCATCCATTTAGTTACACTGCTAGCAAATCATCTTTAAATGCTATGATTAGAATGTTTGGTCAGTACTATAAGAAAAAACATATTCCTATTAACATCTTCGGATTAATGCCTGGTGGTATCACTACTGATTTAAACAATCACATGAAAGGTTTTTACATGCGTACAGTGGATCAAGGTGCACAAACAGTAGTTAACGTCCTAACAGACAAACGTAATTATAATGGTAAAGTCATATTCAGATTCACACCATTCTCATTGTTTAACAAGAAATAATGTAGCACTTTATGGCGGTAATCATTTTATTAATGAAAATACTAGCAAAGCCCCCTTACTCTTTTATGTAGTGAGGGGGCTGTTTTTAGTGATTATAGAAAACTCATTGACTTTAAAGTTAGGTTTAATGATAGCCTTTATTAAAAGGAGGTTCGTTCACATGCGAATTGATGACGTTGCACAAAAATTAAATATCGCTAAATCACAAATTAGATATTATGAAAAAATCGGTTTGTTAACAGTACCCAGGGATGATAATCAATATCGTTACTTCGATGATGCTACTATCATTGATTTGAAAATGATAATAGACTTAAAAACTTTGGATATTGAATTAAAAGATATTAAATACATTATTGAATTATTCCACATGCCAACTACTGAAAAATGTAATTCAGATTCATTAACTTATATGGCTAAAATTATTAAAGAAAAAGAAGATGAATTAAATAATCAATTATTTATCCTTAATAAACTTAAAAACATTTATAGTCTGTCTGAGAACAATCAATATTCACTTAATAAAAAAGTTATTTTAGATGAATTAAACCAAAGGAGATTAAATGATGATTAGTATTATTTATGGTGGTAATCAAACTGGAGTATGCTTTGATTTATATCAATCAATTTTAGCAAGTATAGATAATGACGACATACATGTATTTAATTTGCAACAAGCACATTTACCATTAATATTACAAAATGGCTATCACACCGAATTAACCAATCAACATAAAAATATGCTAACAATTTTAAATCAATCTGATACATTGCTATTTATTTATCCACTTTATTGGTTTAATGTTCCACCTATATTAAAAAGTTTTATCGACCATGCATTTTGGCCGGAACATTCATTTAGCTTCAAACATAAACTCTATTTTAAAAAAGGGATGTGGAAAAATAAAAAAGCCATCATTTTATATACACAAGGCGGTCCAGAAATTCTCCATAGATTCAAACGGCGTATGGGATATCACGTACTTAAATACCCTTTAAATTTATCAGGCATATACAAAATCACGACTCTTCATATTGATAATTTAAATAGAAGTTCCAATACAGAAAAAAATATTGCAACCAAAATTAAACAGGTAACCATGAAAACTATAAAAAATTTATAAATACTATATTAGAATCAAAAATAGCCCCCTTACTCTTTTATGAAGTGAGGGGGCTTTGTTAGTTATTATAGAAAACTCATTGACCTTAAAGTTAGGTCTAATGATAGCATTATTAAAAGGAGGTTCATTCATATGCGAATTGATGAAGTTGCAACAAAATTATTTCTAATAACTTTAAGATATTTATGACGTTAAATCTTTATTTATTCATTTAGATGGAGTTTACGTAGTTTCTCTATTTCCTCATCTTGATTATCTTTATCACTTTAATAATATTTTCATCAACGAGAGTAAGTATTATTTTTTAATCTTTTTCCACCATAAAGCTCTTCTTTATGCATAACTGACAATTAATTCAATATCACCTTTAAATGTAATTGTTTTGTCATCATTAGTAAGTATGAAATGCTGACCCTTCTCTATATTATATTTTTCATTATCAATTGTAACTGAACCATTACCATCAATAACAGAAACTAAACAATATACATTAGGCTTTATATAACCAAATTTCCCGTCTACTTTCAACTTGTATACTGTAAAAAATTCATTTGATACAAACTCAGTAAATTTTTGTCCTTGGTAGTTATATTCTTTAGGTGTGACATTAGGATTTTTCTGGTTATATTGCAACAATAACTTAAGTAAATAAAGTTGTATATCCATCAATATCAATAAGTGTAAATAAAGGAACGAGGTCTCTAATTATTCAACGCCTCATTCCCTTTATTTTTTTATTAAATAATGTTATTATATAAATATAAAAACTCCTAACCACTTTTAGCTGCGCGATTAGGAGTAAAACATGGCGCATATTACACTTTTTATATGTCAATATGTATCATAACTAGACCATTTTTATGCCTCTCATACTCTTTAGTATGGGAGGTTATTTCTTTCTACATAACAATGCGACTAGATATATTGTCACAATAACTTGTATAAACAACGTTATATGTATTTCAATATTGATAGCCATAAGTACCACCTCGCCTTCATAACTAAAATATGGCTGGTTAGTGATACACATTGGTAAATCGGCCACCAAGTTTTATAAAATAATTATACACGTTTAAAAATAATATAAAAGTTTAATTAAATTATTTTTAAATATTTAAGTAGCTTAACTTTTATGATTTTTATTTTTATCTCTACTTTTCTCAATTTTTAAATTTCTGTACTACTGCACTACTTTTCTCCATTCTCTAATCTCTTTTCTGCCTAATCAATTGTCTCATTTCTTTATAGGCCACCTCTCTAACCTACCAAAAGGGCACAACATATTCTTCACGCCACTGCATCTTATTAATTTTACATATAAATTTATGACAAATTAACAACATTTGAATTAAATTAACAAACTATATTGAAAACGCATACTTAACCATGATAAAATAAAAGTATAAGGAAGTAAGATTCTAGTCATTACACTTAACATTGTTTAATGTTTTATATTAATTTCATATACTAACGTGTTACTAAGTGAGATTAGGCATGAGTTAATAAGTACTGTGTACGTATATTAGTTATGGATACGGCTTATTTACTCATGCTTTTTTTATTGAATCTTATCAATTAGGCTTCAAATAACGCTGACTGAGACATCTGATTTAATTTTTCATACATATCGTATTGTCAATGTGATGTTCGGTCTCATTTATTCGAATGCCAAGACAATATTATTTGGAGGTTAGACAAGTGAGAAAGAAATTGTTTGGTCAATTGCAACGTATTGGTAAAGCATTAATGTTACCTGTTGCTATTTTACCTGCAGCCGGATTACTATTAGCTATCGGTACTGCCATGCAAGGTGAATCATTACAACATTACTTACCTTTCATTCAACATGGTGGCGTTCAAACGGTCGCAAAATTAATGACCGGGGCTGGTGGCATTATCTTTAATAACTTACCTATGATCTTTGCTCTCGGTGTCGCTATTGGTTTAGCTGGCGGTGATGGGGTGGCAGCCATTGCAGCATTTGTAGGTTATATTGTTTTAAATAAAACGATGGGTGATTTTTTACACGTTACACCTAAAAGTATCGGAGATCCATCTAGTGGATATGCTAGCATTTTAGGTATCCCAACGCTGCAAACAGGTGTCTTCGGTGGTATTATCATCGGGGCTTTAGCCGCCTGGTGTTATAACAAATTCTATAACATTAACTTACCGTCATATCTAGGTTTCTTTGCCGGTAAACGTTTTGTACCTATTATGATGGCAACAACATCATTTATCTTAGCATTCCCTATGGCATATATTTGGCCATATATCCAAACAGGTCTAAACGAATTCAGTACTGGTTTATTAGATTCTAACACTGGTTTAGCTGTATTCTTATTTGGTTTCATTAAACGTTTATTAATTCCATTTGGTCTACACCATATCTTCCATGCGCCATTCTGGTTTGAATTTGGTTCTTGGAAAAATGCGGCCGGTGAAATTATTCATGGTGACCAACGTATTTTCATCGAACAAATTCGTGAAGGTGCGCATTTAACGGCTGGTAAATTTATGCAAGGTGAATTCCCTGTCATGATGTTCGGTTTACCTGCAGCAGCATTAGCAATTTATCAAACTGCCAAACCAGAAAATAAAAAAGTCGTGGCTGGTTTAATGGGTTCTGCTGCTTTAACATCATTCTTAACTGGTATTACTGAACCATTAGAATTTTCATTCTTATTCGTAGCACCACTATTATTCTTTATCCATGCTGTACTTGATGGTTTATCATTCTTAACATTATATTTATTAGATGTTCATTTAGGCTATACTTTCTCAGGTGGATTCATCGATTACGTCTTACTAGGCGTCTTACCTAATAAGACCGCATGGTGGCTAGTCTTTCCTGTAGGTTTAGTTTATGCAGTGATTTATTACTTCGTGTTCAAATTCTGTATTATCAAATTAAAATACAAGACACCTGGTCGTGAAGATAAACAATCACAAAGTTCACAAACTTCTGCCACAGAGTTACCTTATGCTGTACTTGAAGCTATGGGTGGTAAGGCTAATATTAAACATTTAGATGCTTGTATCACTCGTTTACGTGTGGAAGTCAATGATAAAGCTAAAGTTGATGTTCCAGGTCTAAAAGACTTAGGTGCTTCTGGTGTCCTTGAAGTCGGTAATAATATGCAAGCTATCTTTGGTCCAAAATCAGATCAAATTAAACATGAAATGCAACAAATTATTAATGGTCAAGTGGTTGAAAATCCAACTACTTTAGAAGATGATAACGATGATGCTATTGTCGTTGATGAAGACGCTAATGCAACTGGCAGCTTACGTCATATCGTTGATTCACCATTATCTGGTGACATCATTCCTTTAGCAGATGTTCCTGATCAAGTATTTAGTGAAAAAATGATGGGGGATGGTATTGCCATTAAACCAACAATTGGTGAAGTTCGCGCACCATTTAATGGTAAGATCCAAATGATTTTCCCAACTAAACATGCCATTGGTTTAATTTCTGATAGCGGTTTAGAATTATTAATTCATGTGGGACTAGATACTGTTAAATTAAATGGTGAAGGCTTCGCTTTAAAAGTTGAAGAAGGACAAGAAGTAAAACAAGGCGATATATTAATGACTTTCGATTTAGACTATATTCGTAACAATGCTACAAGTGATATTACCCCTATTATTGTTACACAAGGCAATATTACAGACCTTGATTTCACACAAGGCGAAAGTGGTTCTATTTTATTTGGCGATCAATTGTTCGAAGCAAAATAAATCTAATATATAACAATATAGGCGTTAACCTAAGCGATTTAGGTTAACGCTTTTTCACTTTAAATTCAATACAATGCTAAACCATTTGTACGCCATATTTTACGGTTCTCTAACAAATTGGACTGATACATAAAAAATAGAGAACCTATTTCCCCTATAAAACATTAATTATACGCTATTGTTAGCGTTTACACAACAAAGTCAATATACTTGACCTTACATAATAAGTGAGACTATCATTATAAATGTAAATATTAAGAAAAGGTGGTTTTGTTATGACCAAACAACGCATTGGAGCTTATTTAATAGACACTATTTATCGAGCTGGTGTCGACAAAATTTTTGGTGTTCCTGGAGATTTCAATCTTGCTTTTCTAGATGATATTATCGCTAACCCACACGTGGACTGGGTGGGTAATACAAATGAGTTAAATGCTAGCTATGCAGCAGATGGCTATGCTCGCATTAACGGACTTGCTGCCTTAGTTACTACATTTGGTGTCGGAGAATTAAGTGCTGTCAATGGCATTGCCGGTGCCTATGCTGAACGTGTCCCGGTGATTGCCATTACTGGTGCCACTACACGTCAAGTAGAACAAGCTGGTAAATATGTTCACCATTCTTTAGGTGAAGGTAAATTTGATGCTTATCGTCAAATGTTTGCTCATATTACAACAGCACAAGGCTATATTACACCTGATAATGCAACAACAGAAATACCTAGATTAATTGATGCCGCAATCAATGAACGTCGTCCTGTACACATTCATTTACCTATTGATGTTGCTTTAACTGAAATTGATATTGCTGAACCATACAACCCTCAACCTCAAAAAGATGTGGATGCATCTCATTACATTCAACAATTAGCAGCTAAATTAGCATCCGCTTCACAACCTGTCATTATCGCTGGACATGAAATTAATAGCTTCCATTTACATAAAGAACTAGAAGCTTTTGTTGATGCTACCAACATACCAGTTGCGCAATTGTCATTAGGTAAAGGTGCATTTAATGAAGAAAATTCACATTATCTTGGAATTTACGATGGAAAAATCGCTGACGATAACGTTCGCCAATATGTCGACAATAGTGACCTCATTTTAAATATTGGAGCCAAATTAACCGATTCAGCAACTGCTGGATTCTCATATCAATTTGATATTAACGATGTCATCATGTTAAATCACAAATACCTTAAAATAAATGATGTTACAATAGAAGATGTCCCATTGCCATCATTACTTCGACAACTAAGTGCCATGACATATCACAACCAAGCATCTTTCCCTAGTTACCAACGTCCTGAGAAGCACCACCATACTGTTAACTCAGAACCATTAACGCAACAATGTTATTTTGATATGATGCAAACATTCTTGAAACCACATGATATTATCATCGCTGAACAAGGTACGTCATTCTTTGGTGCGTATGATTTAGCATTGTCTCAACAGAATACGTTCATTGGACAGCCTTTATGGGGATCTATCGGCTATACGTTACCTGCAACGTTAGGTAGTCAACTTGCTGACCAACAGCGTCGTAATATATTGTTAATCGGTGACGGTTCACTACAATTAACGGTACAATCCCTTTCAACAATGATCAAGCAACGTATTAACCCAATCATCTTTGTCATTAACAATGATGGTTACACAGTGGAACGTCTTATTCATGGTATGTATGCATCTTATAACGATATTCACATGTGGGATTATAAGGCCTTGCCTGCTGTCTTTGGAGGCAAAGACGTTCAAGTTCACGATGTAGCTTCTAGCAAAGACTTACAAGAGACATTTAATCGTATTAATACTCACCCAGATGTCATGCATTTTGTGGAAGTGACAATGGCTGTGGAAGACGCCCCACAAAAACTCATCGACATCGCCAAAGCATTTTCAGAACAAAATAAATAATATTAAGACGTATGGTTCACATTAATAACTGATAATAACTATTATGATAGCAATCTAATCAAATAATTTCTCAGAGATATGCGTTTATAATGATTGACGGTGTGGACCATGGATATACAGTGTTGATTTTGGGATAACAGCGTTATATACATTGTTTAGTAGCTACTGTCTTGTAAAATGATAATACATCAACATCTTACAACCCCGGTTACCCTTGCATATTGGAATGACAACATTCGTTCTGTTCCACTCTCACACTAAAAAATAGTTATACAAAGAAAGGATGTTGGCCTGTGACGATCAATTTTAATAAAACTGCGTTAGTGCTTGTTGATTTACAACAAGGTATTACCAAACTCGATTATGCACCACATTCAGTTGACACTATTATTAATAATGCCAATCGTTTAATTAATATATTTAGACAACAGCATGGTTTCATTGCCTTTGTACACGTTGACTTTTATGATGGTCAAGATGAATTAAAACCGAATGCCATGATTTCTCTTCCACCAAAACAAGGGACAGCTTATGCACAATTTCACCCTCAACTAGATAAAAGAGATGGAGACTATGTCGTTACTAAACGTAATTTCAGTTCTTTTTTCGGTACTGATTTGGATTTGCAATTACGTCGTCGTGGTATTGATACAATCGTTCTAGGTGGCGTAGCAACACATGCTGGTGTTGATACAACTGCACGTGACGCTTTTCAATTAAATTACAATCAATATTTCATCACTGATATGATGTCTGCGCAAAATGACACGACACACAACTTCCCTATTAATTATATTTTCCCTATTATGGGTCAAACGCTAACAACTGATGACTTTATAGCTCGTTTGGAGATATCTTAGATAGTGGCTTGTTTTACTTAATAGCTATTTAAGTAGCGTCATTCGTCATTTCAATAACTACATTTACCATAATTACGATGGTAAGTGTAGTTTTTTTAATACTAATGTTTAACAGTATCGCTGGATTTCCCTCTTTTCAAGAATTGTCTATCTATGGCACAGCTCTGAAAAATTGTGACAACATAATTTTCCTAATCCTATACAATTTAGTCACCCAAATAGTTAAAACGTTATCACCAGTTTGTTAGCGTACGCTTTTAACTGACAACACTTGAAATGTTAAAACTGTTTATATTATTCTATTTTAGTTACTAATATATCTATATATATTTGTATATTTTATGCCTAATTTAAAAAAATTATATCAATTGCTATTTAATCTTTGATATTATCTTTATAAGCATACTTATAAAAGTTCTACAAAGGAGAACAACGACATTCATGAAGAAGAAATTAACACTGCAAGAAAATATTTTTATTGGATCAATGCTATTCGGACTATTTTTTGGAGCTGGTAATCTTATTTTCCCAATACATATGGGCCAAGCTGCTGGATCTAACGTACTCATTGCCAACTTAGGCTTTTTAATCACTGCAATTGGATTACCATTTTTAGGTATCATTGCTATAGGTATTTCAAAAACATCTGGTTTATTTGAAATTGCTTCACGAGTAAATAAGACTTATGCATATATTTTTACGATTGCACTGTACCTTGTCATCGGACCATTTTTTGCCTTACCTAGACTAGCAACAACATCGTTTGAGATTGCATTTTCACCATTCTTAGATGCTAAACAAATGACATTATATCTATTTATTTTTAGTTTAATATTTTTCATCGTGGCATGGTTCTTTGCAAGTAAACCATCACGCATTTTAGAATATATTGGCAAATTTTTGAACCCAATTTTCTTAATATTATTAGGCATCATATTATTATTTGTCTTTATTCATCCACTTGGCAACATTAGTGATGCACCTGTAAGTAAGCAATATCAATCTAACGCCTTGTTCAATGGCTTCTTAGATGGTTATAATACGCTCGACGCACTTGCATCACTTGCATTTGGTATTATTATTGTCGCAACTATTAAAAAGTTAGGTATTGAAAATCCTACCGACATTGCTAAAGAAACCATTAAATCTGGTACAATCAGTATCATTATGATGGGTGTGATCTATACACTATTAGCTATGATGGGAACATTGAGTATGGGGCACTTTAAATTAAGTGACAATGGTGGTATCGCCTTAGCTCAAATAACACAATATTACCTAGGAAATTATGGCATCATACTCCTGTCACTCATTGTTATGGTCGCTTGTTTGAAAACGGCTATTGGCTTGATTACGGCATTTTCAGAAACATTTGAACATCTATTTCCTAAATTAAATTATTTAGCGATTGCTACTGTTGTCAGTTTCGTGTCATTTTTATTTGCTAATGTTGGTTTAACTAAGATTATTATGTACTCCATTCCAGTACTAATGTTCTTGTATCCATTAGCTATCGTCTTAATCGTCCTAACATTATTCAGTAGTAAATTTCAGCATGCTAAAATTGTTTACCAATGGACGATTTTTATGACTTTACTCGCAGCTTTCATTGATGGCTTAAAAGCTAGTCCGACATTTATTTCACAAACAACATTTGCTAAATCAATGATTGGCTTTGGTCAACATTATTTGCCATTATCAACGATTGGCATGGGCTGGGTAGTTCCAAGTATTATTGGTTTTGTTATCGGCTTTATTGTCTTTAAAGTAAAATATCGTCACACACCAACAACATAATTAACTTAGTACAACGATGCACTAAATTTTTAATGGTTATCTATTTTTCAGGGCTGATCAATAAAAAGTGGATAATTATGTATCAGTCCAATATGGAAGAGAACCCTTTTAATACAAGGACACATGTAAAAACCGAGGTAGTCGCTTTGATTGCGAATATCTCGGTTTATTTTCATTCATTTTAAAAAGTTATCTAATTTTAAAACTAGTAAATACTATAATTATGTATCAGTTCAATTGGGGGATAGTACATTTAAAAACTGATATGTGCGTTAAATTGATTTATATTTTTCAATGTCTATTATTTCATCACAACGTTCAGCTAAAGTCATATCATGTGTCGCCATAATTAACACTTTATCTTTAGTTAGCATACTGAATAAAGCATCCATAATTTGCAAACCCGTTTGCTGATCTAATGAGCCAGTTGGTTCGTCTGCCAATATAATAGCAGGATCTTTTAGAATTAAACGAATGAGCGCTACGCGTTGTTGTTCCCCACCACTTAATGTATGTACTTTACGTTTACTGTCTGCAGTTAGACCAAATTCCTTTAGATACTTTAATTTCAATGCTTTTTTCTGTTGTCTTGATATCTTTTTAAAAGCCAAACCAAGATCCAAATTGGCATCAATTGACAAATTATCAATCAAGCCATAATTTTGAAACAGATACCCTAAATCATTTTTATAAAATTGATGATTAAACTTTTGAAGCTTGCCATCTATCATAATTTGATGCTTCTTATTCTTTTCAAGACCTGCGATTAGATTAAGCAATGTCGATTTACCTGAACCACTCTTACCAATAAGTGCATATGATTTACCCTTGTCGAACGTTATATTTAAATGATTAAAAATGGTCTTATCATCCTTATTAAGTGTAATATCTTGTAATTCAATCATATATATCACCTCGCTTGTTCAGGAAACTGTGATTTATCTACGTAAGTGATTGATTTAACATAGCGCCCTTTATGTGTTACTTTAACGTATGCACGACTTGGATCAAATCCATTAAATGTTAAGGTATATCCTAACTTGTCACCATCTTTATCATAGATCGTAATATCTTCATAATCTTGCGTCTTGGTTGGTACTTTTGCATAGTGTGTTTCCATTTTTATAAATGGATTAAAGCGATCAACATACGGTACGTTAATGTACATGATAATAAGAATAACTACGATAATGGCTAATATGCCAGCAAATACTTTTTTCATTAACTTTACAACTCCCTTATCACTTTGTTGAAATATTTTTCTAAATAACGCATATAGATACATTGTAAGAATAGCTGTATAACTAATGTTGTAAGGAATAACCAACTTAAATATGGACTATTAATAATATTGTAGGTAATGCCCCATACGATTATTAATAACAGGTTACTTAGTAATACATAGCGATAATGTATATGCGCAAGTTTATAACCAAAAAGTTTTTTCATGACGATTACTTTATTATGCTGTTCAAAATATATTTTGACATCAAATAGTACGACAGCAATCATCACAATTATTAAGAAAACCATTGATGACGATAACACAACGAGTTGAAGCTGATTTTGTCTGTAATCACGTTCAATAATATCTTGGACTTTAGTGACACCGCTGATCTTATTTTGTAAGTTATATTTTTTTATACTGTCATTAACAGCATCATAATCTTTAAAAAGATAGCCACCTTGTGACAGTGTGGCATAGTAGAAATCATCCCATAAGTCATCTGCAGTGACATTGATAATCGCTGACGATTTGACCTTTTTAAAATAATCTACAGTACGATACTCAAATGAAAAGAGATCGGTTGGTTGTTTAACTTTCGTTACTTGGATTGAACCTTTGTTAATATTTTTAGCTTTTAAATCTAGATACCACTCTTGATACTCAGCTTTAATTGTGTGCCAATCAGCTTTGTGGTTAGCCGGAATCATTGCTTCAACACGCTGTGGTCGATCATTTAAAGGAATATTTAGTGGATATTTTTGATTATATAATTTCCAAAACTGAGGATTAACAAAGGTGACATTACCATCAAAGGGTGAATAATTATGAGGTGATGATGCTAAAAAACTTTTTGTTTTAATTAATAGTGCATTTCCATATCGTTCATTATCTTGAATCAACTTATGTATGTTAGCCATTGAAGATTTCATTGCTGCTTCATCTTCTAAAATAGGCGCCAACTCAACAGCATAATAATCATCTACCACATGCCAATATTGCTCTGTTGCTTTAACTTTCTGTAAATCTGACATGATATGAATATTTTGAGTAATAACAAATGCCAATAACACTAATAATATACATTTCGCTATAGTATTAATCGTGCGCATCGTCTTAAAATGTTGTTTCCCTTTGATCATACTAGCAATATTCAAATTAAGTAATAATATTGCTGACCAAATATAAGCGACGATGACAAATAGTATCAATATCATATCTAAGACAATCAATCTTTGAAGAAACACTAAAAGGTTGCCATTAAATGTCGTTAGTATTAATGTCACGATGGTTACTAATAATTGGCTCATAATCATGATTAACCAATAGCCACTTTTACGTATAAAGCCCTGAGCAATGAGCTGGTGAAGTTGATAACCATGTAAAGACTGAATCGCATACTGTTTGAAGTTTCTATTTTTATCATATAAATAATATAAGACATAAATCATAGCAATCGCTATAATAGGTATAATTAACTGTGTATCAAATAGAACTTCTAAAGCGATTTGCCCTGTATTTACTTTAGTAATATGAGCTTTGAGTCCTTTATCTTGAAACATGTCTTTGAGCGCTTGTTCATTAAAATGGCTCGACGTTATATAATAATCGCCCAGCACATCACGTTGTTGTAATGCTTTATCTGTTAAATAATGATTGACGAGTTGTGAATTGAAGGGCTGTATTTTGATGTTATTAAGTGGATTAAATATATAAATATCCTTATCTACATTCTCTTTACTGATGCTCGGACTCACTTTATAAATAGAGATATCTTGTTGCTTAGCAAATTGTTCAATTGATTTAAATATATCTGTTTTACTGTGTTCATAGTTCCATTTGTTAATATTCACTATATATTTAGCATTAGGAATATAACTTTCACTTTCTTTGTAACTAAAGATAAATAATAAAAGTGCAACTAATAACACCACAATAAAATCCAATACTATTTTAAAAACTTTCATGCAACACCTCGAATGTTCCTCATGCGTTTATTAATAAATATTGTAGAATGCCTTATTAGCAAACCACTATCTTTTTCAGCAGATGCTCTAGCCCGTTTGCCTGGCTTTGTATATCCGCTATATGATTTATAACACCCTATTGCTGTGGAACCATGTTCTTTATAACCATGATAATAATAAGACCATATATATTGGCTACCTACACCATGGTTCTAACTACCACCTTCTGCAAAATCAGTAGCTCCATAAACAAATGGTAACGATCTAATAAATAAACTGGGTGCTAAAAAATAACATAAATTTTCTTTTCATCTTATTTCATTCAATTTTTATCTTTCATCTTTCTTTATCTTTAATTATAATATACTGAATTTTCTGAAAATATTCAAAGCATTTATTATTTCATTCATAATTAAATTCTCATTCTTATCGTTTTAATATTAAATTTTTATTTGACACTTATAGTGAACAACTGTAATATATTAATATTATTTCTTTAAAATGTATAAATATAAGGGTGGGGATTATATTGACATCTATGATTGAATTGACAGAGCGCCATAGTTCTAATAATTATGCACCATTACACCTTGTTATTACCAAAGGACAAGGTGCTAGAGTTTGGGACGATGACGACAATGTTTATATTGATTGTATTGCTGGTTTTTCAGTAGCCAACCAAGGTCATTGTCATCCTAAGATTATCGAAGCAATGACAGCTCAGGCGTCTAAATTATCGATTATTTCTCGTGTTGTTTATAGTGATAATCTAGGTCAATGGCAACAAAAGCTTTGTCAACTTGCTCAAAAGGACAAAGTGTTAGCCGTAAATACTGGTACTGAAGCTGTTGAAGCTGCTTTAAAAATTGCTAGAAAATGGGGAGCTGACATTAAAGGTATTACTGATGGAAATGTTCAAATTATTGCGATGAATAATAATTTTCATGGACGGACATTAGGGTCGCTATCATTATCTAATCATAGCGCTTATAAACAAGGATTCCATCCGCTTCTTGAAGGAATGACTACTGTTGATTTCGGTAATATTAAACAATTACAACAAGCAGTCACAGATCATACTGCAGCCATTATTTTAGAGCCTATTCAAGGTGAAGGCGGTGTTATTATTCCTCCTGATGGTTATATACAAGCCGTTCGTAAGTTATGTGATGAGCATAATATTTTATTGATTGCTGATGAAATTCAAGTTGGCTTGGGACGAACTGGAAAATTATTCGCTATGGATTGGGAAAATGTTGTACCTGACATGTATATTCTAGGTAAAGCACTCGGTGGTGGTCTATATCCTGTATCGGCTGTATTAGCGAATAATGACGTGATGAAAGTGTTAACACCTGGTACGCATGGTTCAACATTTGGTGGCAACCCATTAGCAATTGGTACATCGACTGCTGCAATTGATGTACTAATAGAAGAACAACTCATCCAACGCTCTGAACAATTAGGCAAGAAGTTACTCAAACAATTACAACAGCTCGATAGCAAGGTGATTAAGGACATTCGTGGCCGTGGTTTATTTATTGGTATTGAATTACATTGTAATGCTGCACCTTACGTTCAACAACTCATTCAACATGGCATTCTTTGCAAAGATACACATGGCACAATTATTCGTTTATCTCCACCCTTAGTTATTAGCGAAGCTGATATTCAGCATATCGTTAGTGCATGCCAGGATGTCTTTACGAACACAATTGAATTAGGCATATAACAATTATAATGCGGGGCTGAGACAAAAAGCATTTTACACTTAAAATTAAGCATTTGGCAGTAACTGTCTGGTTTTCAAAATGGTGATTTATCAACATTTTGAAAACCTAGTCAGTCTTGCCGGGGTGGAAGGGACCCAACACAAAAAAACTGGTTAGTCAGTTTTTTCAGACAATGCAGGGACCCGTCATAGAAAAATTTTAAAAATAAAATTTTTTCTTTTATGTGCAAGACGGGCATAGTTGGGCAAGGGACCCGTCATCAAAAATCCATGTGTGGATTTTACATTAATGTGCCAGACGGGCATCTAAGAAATAATTTGTTTTGAAATAATTATTTCTGTCCCACTCCCCATACATTCATAAATAGGAGGGATTTCTCATGATTAAAGTAGGTATTGTTGGTGGTAGTGGTTACGGTGCAATTGAATTAATTCGCTTATTACAAACACACCCCCTAGTTAAGATTACGCATATTTATTCACATTCAAAAGTAGATGAACCATTGCATCACACTTTTCCACATTTGCAACATTTGATACATCAATTTGAAGCGTTAACTGTTGATGATAACGACTGTGATGTTATCTTTTTTGCGACACCTGCGCATGTGAGTAAAGCTTGCATTCCTCCTTTTCTTAATACTGGTGTCCATATTATTGATTTATCTGGAGCTTTTCGTCTAACAAATCGAGATGTTTATGAACAGTTTTATCAAGAGGAAGCAGCAGCTATTGAAGATTTAGCTCGTGCATCATATCGTATTGCTGAATGGCCTAACGTACTAAGTAATACGTCAGTATGTCATAGTAATAATCATTCGGAGATTAATAGTGACGCACCATTGTCACTGGGGCAACTAATTGCTAATCCTGGATGTTTTCCAACTGCAACATTACTAGCACTGCATCCTCTAATAAATGAACGTATTATCGATGTATCAACAATTATTATTGATGCGAAAACAGGTGTATCTGGTGCAGGTCGTTCATTGTCACAACGTGTTCACTTTTCAGAAATGAATGAGAATTTAAGTGCTTATGCCATAGGTCAACATAAACACAAACCTGAAATTGAACAATATTTATCAGCAGTAGCCAACGAAACAGTCTCTGTAATCTTCACACCGCACCTCGTCCCAATGACACGCGGTATTTTATCAACCATATACGTTAAATTAACTACACCACACACAGCAACATCGTTACATCACTTAATGACTTCATATTATGCACAACATCCATTTGTCAGAATTAGAGCATTAGGGCAATTTCCTACTACAAAAGAAGTCTTAGGTAGTAATTATTGTGACATTGGTATTTACGTTGATGAACAATCGCAAAGTGCTATTTTAGTATCAGTGATTGACAACCTTGTCAAAGGTGCTAGTGGTCAAGCTATACAGAACCTTAACTTACTATACGATTTAGATATTACAACAGGACTTGAGCAATCGCCAGTCTATCCATAAGAGGTGTTCCTATGATACAACATGAAACTACACAACAATTTACAATAATAAATCAAGGTGATATTAGTACACCTCAAGGCTTTATTGCTGGTGGCATGCATATTGGCTTACGCGCTAATAAAAAGGATTTCGCTTGGTTATATTCAACAAAATTAGCCAGTGCAGCAGCAGTCTACACACTTAATCAATTTAAAGCCGCCCCATTAATTGTCACAGAAGATACTTTGAAGCAATCATCTGGAAAATTACAAGCCTTAGTCGTTAATTCAGCAAATGCTAATTCTTGCACAGGTCAGCAAGGCATTAATGATGCGAAACAAACCCAAGCTTGGGCAGCACAACAATTACATCTTGAAGCTAAACACGTTGCCGTTACATCAACCGGTGTCATTGGTGAATACTTACCAATGGATAAAATTGAATATGGTACGAAACATATCTTAGACACTCAGTACGCAATACCTAATGCTTTTAATGAAGCTATTTTAACTACTGATACGTGTACGAAGCACACTGCCGTCACACTAACAATTGATGATCAAACGATTACTATCGGTGGCTCAGCTAAAGGTTCTGGTATGATTCATCCTAATATGGCAACCATGTTAGCTTTTATTACTACTGATGCTAATATTGCAAATGATGATTTAACAACACTTTTAAAATCTTCTACAGATCACACTTTCAATATGATTACCGTAGATGGTGATACTAGCACGAATGATATGGTCTTAGTCATGGCTAATGGTTGTGCACATCAAACACCACTAAATCCACAACATCCACAATGGACGACATTTGTAACAGCGTTTAATTATGTTTGTAACTACTTAGCACAAGCTATTGCTCGTGATGGTGAAGGTGCTACAAAGCTCGTTACCGCTAATGTAAATGGGGCCAGTTCAACATCTGACGCTAAAGTCGTTGCCAAAAGTATCGTCGGTTCGAATCTAGTGAAAGCTGCGATTTTTGGTCAAGATGCTAATTTTGGTCGTATCATTACAGCAATTGGTTACACAAATTGTGACATTCAACCTAATCAAACATCGATTAAATTGAATGGTATCGCTGTAGTCAAACATGGTATGGCGGTGTCTTTTAATGAAGATGAGATGTCGCAAACATTAAAGCACAATGATATTACGATTGATGTTGATTTAGGTGTTGGCAATCATAAGGCAACTGCTTACGGTTGCGATTTATCTTACGATTATGTACGAATTAATGCTTCATATCGTACGTAACTACTAGAGGTGAAATCATGACTCAATATATTATTATTAAAATTGGTGGAAGTACTTTAACAGATATGCATGAGACAATTATTACCGATATTAAAGCATTGCGTGAACTTAATATTTATCCAATTATTGTACATGGTGGTGGACCGTTCATTAATAAAGCGTTGCAAAGTCAAAGTATAGCCCCTCAATTTATTGATGGTTTACGTGTTACTGATGAACAAACCCTCGACATCACACGTCAAACGTTGCTAGCTGATGTCAATACAGCAATCGTTGCACGGTTTAATCAATACAACTGTCATGCTATTGGTTTAAATGGTTTAGATGGCCAATTATTTAATATCACACCCTTGAATTTTAAATATGGTTACGTTGCTGAACCTAGTCATCTTAATACTGACACCTTAACACACCTATGTTCAACATTTATACCTATCATTAGTTCCATTGGATATAACTATGATTCCAATCAATTTTATAATATCAATGCAGATACACTTGCTTATTACATCGCAGCTTCTTTAAAAGCACCCATATACGTGTTAAGTAATACTTACGGTGTAATCGTCAATGATAAAGTTTTATCTATGTTAAAAACGTCAAACATCGACAACTATATCGCTAGCGGTGATATTTATGGTGGTATGATTCCTAAAGTTCGCGAAGCTCAAAAAGCAATATCACTTGGTTGTAGTAGTGTTGTCATTGCATGTGGATCAACAGAGCATATTATTAATAACATTTATCATAACGATTTTATTGGTACAGTTATCAGTTAACTTGAACAGTAATAAAATATACCCCTGCTATCAAAGAATGATGAACCGCACCCTAAAAGTTAGACCTAAAATCTAATTTTTGGGGTGATTTATTTTGGCTAAATATAATTTGGAATTTAAGCTGAAAGTGGTTAACGATTATATTAATGGTTTAGGTAGCTATAACATCATTTAGCTTTAATAAAATAAATCGTCTTTGCTCATACACTAAATACCTCTTTATTTAATGATATTAAGCGATATTTTTATTTTTTTATTTTCAATTTAATATTGTGAATAAATTCACATTGTTCTATAATGACACTACATAAAGAAATGGGAGGTCATTATATTGTCAAGAAAACAAATAGGATTATTAATCTATGCTGGTCTTATAGGTGGTTTATTATCTGGCATTGTCAAATTAGGATGGGAAGTGATGTTTCCACCACGTACACCTGAACGAAATGCTACAAACCCACCTCAAGAGTTACTGCAGCAATTAGGATTCAGTAGTGACTTCACGCATCAAACTTATACTTTTTCTAATATGCAACTACCATGGGTGAGTTTTATCATACATTTCAGTTTTTCTATTGTCATTGCGATTATTTATTGCTTTTTAATCCGAAAATATTCATACATGGCGATGGGTCAAGGTGCGGTATTTGGTATTGCAATGTGGGTACTATTCCACCTCATTATTATGCCAATCGCCCATACAGTACCTGCTATATGGGATCAACCATTCCAAGAACATCTATCTGAACTCTTTGGTCACATTGTTTGGATGATGACTATAGAATTAGTTCGTCAACATTTTGTTTATCGTTATAAATTAATATAAAGTCAAACACCTCTATACTTGAGAAAATTTATCTTCTCAAATTATAGAGGTGCTTTTTTATATCATCGTCATGTTGTACAAATTTTTATGATATTACAGACTTAGCAAATCGAACGTTGATACGCTTTTTAAATTAAAGGTATTCTTGTTGATAAATGCAATTTGGATGATAAAATCATTGATGATAAAGTGCTGAAATGCTACTTCTTGCTTACGATAATAACACTGTTTTGTTACATCATGTTCATCTAAGCTGTACATCTTCGCTTTACCAAATAATTTATTTAAACTTTCTTTCATCGTCCAAATATTGTAAAAGTCTTGATTACTATGAATTATTTCAGCTTCATTATCAGATAAACAAGTTACTAAGATCTTCCAGTCTAGCTTACTTGATATACGCTCGATATCAATACCTACAGGTTGTGAATCAACAACACATGCAATATACGGAAAACTATATGATAAATTGACATGAATCATTGGTTGATTCACATGCTTTTGAATAATACTAATTTTACCTTGCTTGGAAATTTGATACTCCCACTCATGTGGTAATAATCCAGTATCATATTCAATACCATATTGTAATAAGATATCGCCTAATTTATGCAGCCACTGATCGTGTGCACATTGGTAATGATTCATTATTGGTTTTTTAAATGACCAAACACTTCGACTTAACATGGATTCTATATTTTTAAACTTATGTTGTAGTTTCATTACAAATACGGTCATGACGTCTCCTACTTACTTTATTAATTTATATTTATTACAAGAGTCATAGGATGGAACACAAAAAAATTGTTTCGTAGGTACCCGTCTTGTATATTTAGAGCTAGTTAGATTTATAATCTTTACTAGCTCTTATGCAATTGTTGCGCTAGCAAACAATTGTAATCCTTTAAGTTAGATTTACAATTTTTACTAGCTCGCCAACCTGCATTGTTTGTAGAAACTGTAAGTACAGTTCCTCTGTGTTGGGTCCCTTGCCCAACTTGCACATTATTGTAAAAATTCTTTGCTAAGAATTTCTCTGTGTTGGGTCCCTTGCCCAACTTGCACATTATT
>NZ_PPQR01000107.1 GCF_002902085.1 Staphylococcus simiae | reverse complement strand
GCTCATATGACCCGAAACGTTCTTGACACTTTTAAACTCATCCATCATTAGATGTTTGGGTAGTGAAGCATACGGTGATTGTTTTAAATAATCTGCTGTTTGATCAATAAAACGTGATACTGTTGCCGTTGAAACTGAACATGAGCGTGCAATAGATACTTCTGATCTCACATCCACAGCTTTTTCGATAACTGCTAGACGTGTATTATTTGAAATATGACAATATGGATTTATTTCTGGTGTTTTCGCCGTGAAATAGCTACGACAAGCTCTACACAAATAGCG
>NZ_PPQR01000106.1 GCF_002902085.1 Staphylococcus simiae | reverse complement strand
CTAGGTTTTTAAAACGTTGATTTATCAACATTTTGAAAACCAGACAGTTACTGCCAAATGCTTAATTTTAAGTGTAAAATGCTTTATGTCCCAGGCTCGTATATAAAGGATATTTGACTGCAGAAAATGAAATAGACATATTTGCTATTTAAAAAAAGGAAGTGTACAGAATTACATTTGTTCAAAATGAATTCGGTGTACGACTTCCTTAAAATGATTAGAATCTGTGACAAAAAGCTATCTATAACTAATATGGTGTGATTAGTAATCAATGCCCGAGTATAAAATGTAGATAAATCTACACGTTTTTATCCTTGTTAGTCAGGTCAGGTTGACTAGGAATCCACACGCTATTTTTGATGAAAGAAATAAGTGGAATAAGTTTTAAAATATTTGTTTTTGCATTATTTCGATATAGTACTAATTTTCATAAGTATAATTTGCTACAACTAAATATTGTATATATAAGTTAGAAATACAAATATGATTTACTTACTATATTAACAATGTATTATTTAGACATTTGACTAAATGCATAATCAGCAGCTTTTAATGTTTGATCAATATCTTCTTCAGTATGTTCAGTAGTTAAGAACCAAGCTTCGTATTTAGATGGTGCTAAATTAATACCTTGATGAAGCATTAATTTAAAGAACTTAGCAAAATCATCACCACTTGAACGTTCAACTTGTTCATAATGTGTAATATGTTCATCTGTGAAATACAATGTTAATGAGCCATAAATTCGATTAATTGTTGCAGTTATATTATGTTTTTTAATTAAGTCTAATAAACCATCCTCTAAACGTTTACCTAATCGGTCTAATTTTTCATAAACGCCATCTTGCTCTAATACTTCTAATAAAGCTATGCCAGCTTTCATAGACAATGGATTACCAGCCATAGTACCTGCTTGATATGCTGGACCGAGTGGGGCAACATGTTCCATGATATCTTGACGACCGCCATAACCTCCAATTGGAAGTCCGCCACCTACTATTTTGCCAAAAGCTGTTAAATCAGGAATAACACCTAATAAATCTTGAGCTGCACCATAGTGGAAACGGAAAGCAGTGATCACTTCGTCATAAATAACAAGCGTGCCATTATCATGAGAAATTTTATTTACTTCTTCTAAAAATCCTGGTTGTGGCAAAACCATTCCAAAGTTCCCAACAATAGGTTCCACTAATACGGCTGCAATGTCATCTCCCCAATAATCAATTGCTTCTTTATATGAATCAATATCATTAAAAGGTACAGTTATAACTTCTCTTGCTACACTTTCAGGAACACCAGCAGAATCTGGAGAACCAAGTTGTGATGGACCACTTCCTGCTGCAACAAGTACTAAATCTGAATGACCATGGTATGAACCAGCAAATTTTATTATTTTATTTCGTTTAGTATAGGCACGTGCCACACGAATAGTAGTCATTACTGCTTCTGTACCAGAATTGACAAAACGTATTTTTTCTAGAGAAGGTATAGCTTCTCTAAGTTTCTTACTGAAGTCGATTTCTAACTCAGTAGGTGTACCGTATAATACGCCTTTTGCTGCTTGCTCTTGGATTGCTTGAGTAATATGCGGATGAGCATGACCAGTTATAATAGGACCGTATGCTTGTAAATAATCGATGTATTTATTGCCATCTACATCGTATAGATAAGCACCATGTCCTTCTTTCATTACAACAGGGGCTCCACCACCCACAGCTTTATATGAACGGGATGGTGAATTGACTCCACCTAAGATATATTCATTTGAAAGTTCTTGTAGTCGTTCACTTTCAGTAAACTTCATTATATCAACCTCTTTTAATTTAATATTTTCATATTCTATCGTATCATAAAATTAATATAATGAAGAAAAAGGTGATTAGATGTTACAAAAAGGTGATAAATTTCCAAATTTTGCTTTGGAAAATCAACATGGAGAAATTATCTCAAATGAGACCCTTAAAGGAAGTAAGGTGATTTTATACTTTTATCCAAGAGATAATACGCCAACATGTACTACGGAAGCATGTGACTTTAGAGATAATTTAGCAATGTTTAATGATTTAGATGTTAAAGTATTCGGTATAAGTGGCGATTCGAAAAAAAAGCATCAAAATTTTATTGCAAAACATGATTTAAACTTTGATTTGTTAGTTGATGAAGATTATGAATTATCAAAAGCTACTGGAGTATACCAATTGAAAAAATCTTTTGGTAAAGAGAGTATGGGCATTGTACGTACAACATTTATAATAGATGAGAATGGTCTTATTATTGATGTCATTGAAAAAGTTAAAGTTAAAACACAAATAGAAGAACTAAAAAACATTTTGGGGTGACGAATGATGAAAGTGGTTGGCTTGAATCGAATGAGAGAAGTTGAAGAAAAATTAAAAGATAAGTTTCCTGACGTTTCGTTCAAGTTTTATAAAAAAGCTATTGATATACCATCAGAAGATAAGGAAGAATTAGATATTTTAGTAGGTCATGACAGCAATGTTGATGAAGCCTTTTTAAAAAGTTGTCCAAATTTAAAATGGCTTGCTTGGTTTGCTACAGGAGTAAATAACTTACCACTTCAATATATTAAAGATAATAATATTCTTTTGACAAATGGACGTGGTGTTCAAGCAAAACAATTATCGGAATATATCTTAGCTTTTATCTTAGATGATTATAAAAAAATGCCGTTATCTTATGAAAATCAAAGAAAACACATTTATGATTCAACCATTACTGGAAAAAGATTAGCACACAATACGTTATTATTTTTAGGAACAGGTGCTATTGCACAAAGAACTGCTAAGTTAGCTCAAGCATTTAATATGAAAGTAATTGGTTTGAGTAAATCTGGACAACAAAAAGATAATTTTGATGAAGTATATAATATTTTTGCATTAAATGACATACTACCTCAAGCAGATATTGTAATCAATGCTTTGCCTGAAACAACAGAAACAATACATTTATTACAAAAACAGCATTTTGAAATTATGAAAGATGATGTGTTATTTATTAATATAGGAAGAGGAAGTATTGTAAAAGAAGAAATAATAATTGAAGTTTTACGTGAAAAAATTATTAGACATGCATATTTAGATGTTTTCGAACATGAGCCATTATCGAGCGAAAGTCCTTTATATGAATTAGATAATGTAACTATAACAGCACATATAACTGGTAATGATTATAATGCTAAATATGACTTGTTAGACATTTTCACTAATAATTTATCGTCATTTCTCACTAAAGGAGAACTAAATGAGAATATAGTGGAAGCGGATAAAGGATATTAATAGAAAGTATCTTGTTTATGTTGACAATCTTTACTAACTAAAGTTATATTGTTATTAAGTAATAATCATTATTATATAAGAAAGATGGTGATGTAGATGAGTGCGGAAATAGAATCAATTGATCATGAACTAGAAGAATCTATAAGTTCATTAAGAAAAGCTGGTATCAGAATTACACCACAGAGACAAGCAATTTTACGATACTTAATTTCTTCGCATAATCATCCAACAGCAGATGACATTTATCAAGCACTTTCACCTGATTTCCCAAATATAAGTGTTGCGACCATATATAATAATCTTAAAGTTTTTAAAGATATTGGCATAGTTAAAGAATTGACTTACGGTGACGCCTCAAGTCGTTTTGATTTCAATACACACAATCACTATCATATTATTTGTGAAAAATGTGGTAAAATAGTTGATTTCCAATATCCTCAATTAAATGAGATTGAACGATTAGCACAACACATGACTGATTTTAACGTAACACATCATCGAATGGAAATTTATGGAGTTTGCAAAGATTGCCAAGATAAATAACTAAAAGTAACAAGAGAGAAGGTTAATGATAAAAGTTAACCGCTCTCTTTTTTATACTATAATAAATAGGTTTTCAATTTTTTGGAATGATAAATAAGAAGTGAATACTTTAAAATGACAATCATTTTAAGATTGAGGCTTCTGAGATAGGAAGCCAAAAGAGTAAAATTGGTTCTCAGTTTTTAGAAAAACGCAAGGTTGATCAAAGGACCCAATATAGAGAAAAGGTGAAAAAATGTTTTTCAGGATCAATCAAAAAAATTATAATTAAAATTTTCACTATAATGTACAAGCTGAAATGGGAAACTTAACAAAATAATTGCGTGTCAGTTTAATTTGGGAATGAATCAATAAATAATAAATCATAGATTTAGAGATAAATATAACCATTAAGAGTATAATTTATTACACTTAATTATTATTTAGTCTTTATGAAAGTAGAATGAATACATTATGAGTAAATTTATGTATAAATAAAGTGATAATAAATGTTGACTATGAAATAGATACTTGATATTATATAAAAGTCGTCAAAACACGTAATAATGTTTTTGAAAGACATCAAAAAAAATATTCTAAAGTGTAAATTTGACTATTGTATTTAAAGTTGATACATAATAGAATAATATTTGTTGAATTAATTGAGTTACGAAATAATCTTTTTAGAAA
>NZ_PPQR01000105.1 GCF_002902085.1 Staphylococcus simiae | reverse complement strand
TGGCTATGAAATTGGATAAATAAAGATTCGATTAAGGCATCTGTTTTAGGATTAACTCTGAATCGATTAATTGTTTTATACGAAGGTGTTTGATTTTGAGATAGCCACATCATGCGAAGACTATCATTTAACAATCTTTCTATTTTTCTGCCAGAGAATACAGATTGTGTGTAGGCATATAGAATGATTTTCAACATCATTTTTGGATGATAAGAAGTTGCACCACGATAATGTTTGAATTCATCGAATTCTCTATCTGGTATGCTTTCGACTATGTCATTAACATATCTTGAAATATCATTTTGAGGAATTTTAACTGAAGTTTCCATTGGTAGAGTAAGTTGAGTCATGTTATAATCTTTATACATAAGGCACCTCGTTAATTTA
>NZ_PPQR01000104.1 GCF_002902085.1 Staphylococcus simiae | reverse complement strand
AGACAGGTTTATAACTATATCCCATTGCATGCCATAAATGACCGATAATAAGTTGAAAGACTATAGTTAATAGTATTAATACGATTAAATTGAAAGTCATTTTGCTAACTTAACTCCTTTAACTAAAAGTAACAAAGCACTTTGCATAATCACCATAAATAAAACAAAAATAAAAGCTTTAGGGGTTAATGCTAGCAATATATCTTGAAAAATTTTTACTGGTTCATTAAAAATATAAACTGAATGAAGACGTAAAAAACGACCAATGTATATTCCAAAACCATTTAAAAACATTAAAACCAAAACATTTAGTCGATTAAACCATAAGTTTGATGTCAAAGTTAAAATTTCAACATAAATTAATATCATGATATATATAGCGAAAAAGACACCTAACAAAAGATATGTAAAATATGTCCATTCTAAAATATTGAGACCAGCATAAAAATTGAAATGGAACTGATTTAAATGAATTAAATCTGTCACCATATAAAATGTATTAGGCAAAATCAATACAAATATAGCACAAAAAATAATATATAATGGCCATTCATATTTTTTAGCTGGTTTGAAAAGTTTGAGTAGCAAACTTAATTCAAAAGGAATATAAGCTAGGAATACATTTAACGTCATAAAATTAAATACTGTATTTTCAAAAAGAGAAATACTGAAGAGTATTAAGAAATATATTCTAGCTATGTATCGAGGTTGCATGTATATAACACTACTTTCTATCAATTGTGTTAAGCACTTACAATATAAATGACTGCAAATTAGTTAACAAAGTATGTCATGAAATTATAAAATGCTTAACAAACTATCTCGTCTGAATAGATTTGTTAAGCATATATAATAACTTGTATTAATAAGGTAATCAACTAAAATAAATTACGACTTTGGACTGAGTAAATTCAAACCAATATGGTCATTAAATTCCCGGTTAATATCCATATCAGTCAATGTAATGACGATTTCAGCAGTAGCCGATACAATTGCTTTAGCAAGATGCCCACTATAAGTTCGATATTGATCATCACCAAATGTAGCATGCAAATGCGCGAAGGCTTTATCATCAATTCGTGAAATATTACCTAATAAGCTTGTTAATTCTAATGGTTGATGAATATGATGTTCTTCATATTGTTGTGTTGATAAATTATAGAAATTTAATGTGACATCGTCACAAGCACCGATACCGCTGACGGTTCCAAATTTTTTACTGTGGTCTTCGGCAATTTTAGTGACAGCTGAAACGATGTCTTCACCTTGCTCTAAAACTAATAAAATAACATTTTGAGACACTTGCATTTTCATAAAAATACCTCCTAAAAAAGATAATATGTTATCTTAATTATACATATAAAGTTACAAACAGATAATAAAATTGAATTTATTATTGTCAAAAAGAGTTAAGTTATAATACAATATAGAAACTTTTAGTAATATATAAATATTAATAATATATCATTGATATAGAAGTAATTGACAAAAGAGGTGGGCAAATGAATAAGCAACTATTTACATTATATTTTAATATTTTTCTTATCTTTTTAGGTATTGGTTTAGTTGTCCCTGTATTACCAGTGTATCTAGAAGATTTAGGATTAAAAGGTAGCGATTTAGGTTTACTTGTAGCAGCATTTGCCTTATCGCAAATGATTATTTCACCTTTTGGAGGCACTCTCGCAGATAAACTTGGGAAAAAATTAATTATATGCTTAGGATTAGTATGTTTTTCAGCATCAGAGTTTATGTTTGCTGTCGGACATAGCTTTTCAATCCTGATACTATCAAGAATTATTGGTGGTATGAGTGCAGGAATGGTCATGCCTGGTGTAACAGGATTAATTGCAGATATTTCTCCAGCAGATAAAAAAGCCAAAAATTTTGGTTATATGTCAGCAATTATTAATTCAGGATTTATCTTAGGTCCAGGTATTGGTGGATTTATGGCAGAGGTCTCTCATCGCTTGCCTTTCTATTTTGCTGGAGCATTAGGCGTAATTGCATTTATCATGTCAGTCATTTTAATTAAAAATCCTAAAAAAGCTACAACAACAGGATTTCAACGTATTGAACCACAGTTGTTAACTAAAATAAATTGGAAAGTATTCATTACACCCGTCATTTTAACTTTAGTATTGGCTTTTGGCTTATCGGCATTTGAAACACTATTTTCACTTTATACTTCATATAAAGCTGATTATTCACCTAAAGATATATCTATTGCCATTACTGGTGGTGGTATATTTGGGGCATTATTCCAAATTTACTTCTTTGATAAGTTTATGAAATATTTATCAGAATTAAACTTTATTGCATGGTCGCTATTATATTCAGCTATTGTACTCGGATTATTAGTTATAGCGCATAGTTATTGGTCAATTATGATAATTAGTTTTATTGTCTTTATTGGTTTCGATATGATTAGACCAGCTATTACTAACTATTTTTCTAATATAGCAGGCGATCGACAAGGTTTCGCTGGAGGATTAAACTCAACGTTTACGAGTATGGGAAACTTCGTTGGTCCTTTGATTGCTGGTGCCTTATTTGACGTTCATATAGAAGCACCATTATATATGGCCATCGGTGTTTCACTAGCGGGTATTGTTATTGTATTAATAGAAAAAAGACATCGTTCAAGCTTGAAGAAACAACAAAACAATTAATAATGTAGAAGTTTATATAAACAAGAAGTAGCTAAACCAAAATGAATATTTAAAGTAAATCAGATAAAAGTCATTGTTTGTGATATAACATATTAAAAATCAACATCTAATAGTTCTAGACAATCATAATGAGGGGGAGACGAAATAATTTTTTGTAAATTCATTTCTATATATCTTCATTTTATTAAATAGTAAATTTTAACCAAGACAATTAAGACAGGTTGATAAAATTTTGTAACAAATAAATATAATTAGTATTAATAATATTACAAATATTACATTCATTTTAAATTGTAATCCACATATCTTTTTAGTAGTAAAACTATGTTAAGA
>NZ_PPQR01000103.1 GCF_002902085.1 Staphylococcus simiae | reverse complement strand
GGAAACATAGATTAAGTTATTAAGGGCGCACGGTGGATGCCTTGGCACTAGAAGCCGATGAAGGACGTTACTAACGACGATATGCTTTGGGTAGCTGTAAGTAAGCGTTGATCCAGAGATTTCCGAATGGGGAAACCCAGCATGAGTTATGTCATGTTATCGATATGTGAATACATAGCATATCAGAAGGCACACCCGGAGAACTGAAACATCTTAGTACCCGGAGGAAGAGAAAGAAAAATCGATTCCCTGAGTAGCGGCGAGCGAAACGGGAAGAGCCCAAACCAACAAGCTTGCTTGTTGGGGTTGTAGGACACTCTG
>NZ_PPQR01000102.1 GCF_002902085.1 Staphylococcus simiae | reverse complement strand
ACTCTACATTATGCGTTAAAAGATGATAACATGAAAAAAGAAATTAAAGACTTCATTGAAAAATTAGACTTAAATTAATATAGACACTAAACTACAAATTGCTATCAAGCTATTATATCTAATGTGATTAAATAGTATAACCTTAGATAGTATTTTGTAGTTTTTTGATTTCTGAAAATATGAAAAATATATTATTGGAAATTTGAAAATAACATTGTTAATGTTATGATAAAAATTAATAGATAAAGAAAGGATAACTTTATGATTTATACAATTACAAGTACCTTACCACGAACACACGGAGGTAGAACAAAGTCGCTTTTAGATAGAATAAAATTTTTAGATGAGTCTTTAGGTATAGAAAATATAGTTTTAACAACAAATTACAATATAAATTATCCAGATGTTTATCAGAAATTTTTAAATGAGGGAAAAATAACACAAAATACTAAATTTGAAAATATTTATGAATGGTTATCGAATTATAAAATTTTTCAAAAACCCAAAAATAAGTGGTTTAATAGACCTAAATTTCTAAAAGTAGATAAAGAAATAAAACAGTATGAATCAAAAAAAGATAATCACAATAGCTTAATCAAATATTTTGATCAAGGTAAGTATATCCTAGGTAGAAAATATCAAAAAAGAAAAAATATTTTGATATATGAATTATTTATTGATCCTGATACAGAGAAAGTCAAAGAACGTTGGGATTATAGTAAATATGGCGTACTCCATAAGAAAACTTTTTTCAATACTAAAACTGATAATATTCATATGGTAGAATATTTAGATGTTGAAGGTAATGTTTATTGTAAAAAGTATTTTCAAAACAACAATCAAAATACGTTAGATTATATTCAAATTTATCAAAACAATATTCCTTTTAAAGCCTTTAGCACTGAAAAAAAACTATTTAAATTTTATTTTGAAAGAAAATTTAAAGATGAAGACATTGTATTTAATGATGCTCGACTACTTGATGGTGCGTTACTTAAACAAAATAATAAGACGAAAAATATACTAGTATTACATAGTAGTCATCAGAAAGAAGGACAAATTTCAAAATCATATAAATTCGCCTTAGAAAATTATGAAAAAGTAGAAAAATATATTGTATTAACACATAAACAAAAAGAAGATATTCAAAAAAAATATCATATACCAAATCAGAAATTTCAAATTATTCCACATACTATAAAACCTTATGGTAAAAAGAATAAAGAAAATAAATTAAATAGGTTTGTTTATATAGGAAGGTTAGCAAAAGAAAAACAAATAAATCACATTATTGAAGCGTTTAAAATAGTAAGAGATTATGGTTACGATACTAGGTTAGTCATTTTTGGTTCGGATGTAGATAATTGTAAAAAAGACTTAATAAACCTAATAGAACAATATAATATAAACCATTATGTTGAGTTTAAAAAATATACTAACTCACCATTGATGGAATTTCAGAAATCACAAGCCTCTTTGTTAACTAGTAAATATGAGGGATTTGGATTGACAGCTATTGAAAGTATAGAAGTAGGATGTCCAGTTATTGCATATGACATTGATTATGGCCCGAGTGAAATCATTCAAAATGGGAAAAATGGATACCTGGTTGAACCTAATAATATTAATGAATTATCGAAGGTAATGATTAAAATAATTGAGAATCCTTTAAAAGAAGTATTTACTTTAGAAGGTTTAAAAGAAGAAAATAAACAAAGATATTACGAACAATTATTTAAAGGATTATAAGTAAAAGTCCTCATTCATAGTTTTTAAAGATTGTGAATGAGGACTTTAGATATTCAATTAATTAGTTTAATTGAATATCTCTTGATTTATACTTTCAGCTACTTGTTCGAATTGATTAATTTTTAATGATACATATAATTTTATCTTAGGTTCAGTTCCAGAAGGACGTAAAGCAATAAATCCTTCATTAAAATATATTTTAATAACATCTGCTTGAGGTAACGAAATTTTTGAACTCTCTCCAGTTAAAATATTGGTTTTAATACTTGTTAAATAGTCTTCTATAGAAGTTACTTCTAAACCGTTAATTTGTTTAGGTGTATTGTTTCTAAAATTATCCATAATATTTGAAATTTTCTCTTTTCCTGATAAGCCTTCAAATGTATGTGAAAACAGTTTGTCTTCGTGAATTCCAACCTTAGCGTAGATATCATCAAGTTCATTTTTTAATGTACGATTTTTATTTTTTAACTCAGCTGCATATCTAATGAGTAAGGGGACAATTTGCACAGCATCTTTATCTCTGACAAATGATTCAGCTAAGAAGCCATAACTCTCTTCATAACCAAAAATAAAGTTTGTTTGATTATTCAAACAGCTAATTTCTTCAGCAATATATTTGAATCCAGTAAGCACTTCCTTTATAGCGATGTTATGAAGACGTGCTAATGACTTAGCCAACTCGCTACTAACAATGGATTGAATCATTAAACGGTTATTTAAATTAGTTGTTTGTTTAATGCGGTAATTTAATAATAAAGCACCAATTTGATTACCATTAAAATAGGTTAAATTACCCTCGCTATCACGTTCAACGAACCCCAATCTATCAGCATCAGGATCGGTACCAATCATTAAATCAGCACCTATATTATTAGCGAGAGCAATAGATTTATCGAACGACTTATGATCTTCGGGATTGGCACTTTTAACGGAACTAAAATTTGAATCCGGTATACATTGTGACTTAACTAAAGTATATTCTTTAAAGTTAAGTGAGTTTAATATGTCAGGAACTATAGGTACGCTGGTACCATGAAGACTTGTGAAAACTACAGATAAGTCTGAATTTGGAATATGATCTGTTAAATTAACAACATTTTGAATATAATTTTGTCTCACTTTAGTATTTAATGTTCGAATATATTCTTTGTTACTACTAACATAGCTCTCGATATCTATTGATAATGGATTACCAATTTGATTAATGTAATTACTCAAATTTTTAGATGACTCAGTACCAAGTTGTGCTCCGTCAGGACCATAAACTTTAATACCGTTATAATCTTTAGGATTATGACTTGCTGTAACCATTATACCTGCAGAAGCATGCATATATCTTACAGCAAAAGAAAGCTCTGGTGTTGTTTTGTAAGAATCAGGCAAATAAGTAATAACTTGATGTGAAGCTAATACTTGAGCAATTAGTTTACCGAACTCAGGAGACAAATGTCTTGTGTCATAATGAATAACTACACTAGGTGTATTGTATTGTTTCTTTAAATATTGTGCTAAGCCTAAAGCAACTTTAGCAACTGTGAATTTGTTTAATCGGCCTTCACCTAAACCAAATTTCCCTCTTATGCCAGCAGTTCCAAAACTAAGTTTACTATTAAAACCTTCGTCTTGCTCAATCTTTGATTGCTCAACATAGAAAGGTTTTACGAAACTCTCATCTAATTTTTCAATCCAATCCTGTTTCATTTCTCTTCGTCCTTTCAAGTAACAATATTATTAATTTAAGTAATATTTACATTATATAACAAGATATTGATGATTTATATGTCATTATCAATAGTTTATAACAAAAAACAACAAATATTATAATTGTAATTATTTTAGTATAAGCAACTAATCATAATAACTATTAAAAAATATACATATATTTAAATATATGGAAAAATATTGTGTCTTTCATTATAATTAACATAGTAATTTCAATTAATAACAAGGGGACAAAAATATGATATATACTGTCACAAGTACATTACCACAAGTCCATGGAGGGCGTACCAAGTCATTGCTAAGTCGAATAAAATTGTTAGACACTGAACTAAATATAAAGAATAAAATATTAACTACGAATTATAATGAAAATTATCCATCTGTATATAAAAGTTTTATTGATAGCGCTAAAGTTACTGAAAATATTGAGTTTGAAAATATTTATGATTGGCTTAGTGATTTTAAATTGTTTAATACACCCAAAACTATTTTTACCAACAAAATAAAATATGAAACTTTAGATGAAAAAATTGATGGATTGACATTTAAAGAAGACAAAAATAAAAATGCGATTAGATATTACAACAAAGAAAGATATGTTCTATATCGACAATTATATGAAAATTCAAAAATAGTTAAATTTGAAGATTTTATGTCACCTATTTGTAAAAAGAAAATTGAACGTTGGGAATATAATGAATTTGGTCAATTGCATAGAAAGAAATACTTTTCACGAAAAAATTTTGTTAGGATGACAGAAGAATATTTTGATACAGAAGGTAATATCTATTGTAAGAAGTTTTACGATAATGATGAAACTAACCAATTAGACTATATTGAAATTTATAAAGAAGGTAGACCATTTAAAGCATTCAAAACAGAAAAAGAAATGTTTGAATATTATTTTGAAAATAGATTTAAAGATGGAGACATTGTTTTTAATGATGCACGTTTATTAGATAGACCTTTATTAAACCAATATCACAAAACGAAAAATATTCTAGTTTTTCATAATAGTCATCTAGATGGAGAAAAAATTAAAGGGTCATATAAATTTGCTTTAGAAAATTCAGATAAAGTTTCAAAATATTTATTACTAACTGAAAAACAAAAAAATGATATTCAACAACAATTAAATATTAATAATAATAAGATTGCTATAATTCCCCATTCTATTAAAGAATATAATAGAGATAATAGTGTTGAAAAATTAGACCGGTTTATTTTCTTAGGACGCTTAGGTACTCAAAAGCAGTTAGATCATCTTATAAAAGCTTATAAACAATTTTTAGACTTCGGTTATTCAACTAAGCTATCTATTTATGGTGCAGATGAACAAGGTCAAAAACAAATGATGATAGATTTGATTAATCAATTTGGTATTCAAGATAAAGTTGAATTCTATGATTTTACAAATGAACCATTAAATGAGTTTCAAAAGTCAAGAGCATCTTTATTAACAAGTAAATTTGAAGGTTTTGGTTTAACTGTAATGGAGAGTATTGAAGTGGGGTGTCCAGTCATTTCTTATGATGTTCGTTATGGTCCATCAGAAATTATTAACCATGGACAAAATGGATATTTAGTTGAAGCTGACAATATTGAATTATTTGCTAAGTATATGGCAGAAATAGTTAATCATCCATTGGAAAATGTTAAAACTAATGAAAGCTTACGTCATCAAACAGCAGTATATAATTTCAGTAAGCTATTTGAAGGTTTGGAATAAATTTTTAATTCAATACTTATGAAATATGTTAATAATAAAGAAAAAGCACTCACTAATACCGAGCTGACCCATTTAGTGGAAATAGAAAAAACACTTCCGTTGAATTCGTGTAAAATGAATCTAAACGGAGGTGTTTTTTCTGTGTTGAGTTGTCAATTTAAGTGCAACAGTTCGTTACATAAAACTTCATAAGCTGTTTTCCAATTTAAACATTTTCTTGGTCGATTATTAATAGAATTTAAAGCATAATCTAATTCTTCTTGATTTACTTTTGCTAAGTCTGTTTTCTTTGGGAAGAATTCTCTAAGTAAACCATTAGAATTTTCGTTAGTACCACGTTGCCAGGCTGAGTAAGGGTCGGCAAAATAAATATTGATACCAAATTCTTGTTCTATCGATTTATAGCAAAAAAATTCTTTACCACGATTTACTGTTATAGTTTTAACAGATTCATTAGGAAAAGTAAAAATCAGTTCTTTTATGGCATGTTCCATTGATTTAGATGAACGATCGGGTATCAAACAACAATAATAGCGAGATTTTCTTTCTGTGAAAGTTGCGATACATCCTTTGCTTTTACCTCTGATTGAAACAACGGTATCAGCTTCCCAATGTCTAAATATAGCACGTTTTTTTACTTCTTTCGGGCGTTGAGTGATTAGTTTTCCAACATTAAAATGTTCTCTAGTTTCTCTTGGAAGTCGTCTTGTACCTTTTTGTCTAAGATAAGGAAATGCATCAAAATTAAGCATTTGTGAATTAATCCATCTATAAATGGTTTTAAAACAAATTTGATTGTGTAATAAACGACCAACGATTTGTTCTGGTGACCAATGTAACTTTAAATGATGAATAATTTTATTTATTAGTTTAATGTTTAATTTTGTGTGTCGACCGCAGTTCTTTTTCTTCGACTTATAACTGTTCTGAGCGTATGAAGCATCATAGTTGTCATTGCTTTTATTTCTATTAATTTCGTGAGAAATCGTTGATACTGAATGATTTAATCTTTGAGCAATCGCTCTTAATGAATAGTTTTCTTTGTTAAGAATCTCTATACTTGCACGTTCGGTTATTGTAAGATGGTAATAGCTCATATTGGCACTCTTTGTATATGTTTTTGTGGTTATTAACATCTTACAACAAAGTGTCAATCATGGGCATTTTTTATGAAATTTTATTAGTGTTGCACTTAATATTACAATCCGTCTCATATTAAAAATACAAAAAACGGACTAATAGAAAATAACTTAAAATTTTCTATTAGCCCAATTTACTTTATTGTTATAAATTATTTAGAGTCTTTACCGTATAATTCTTGTTTGATTTTAGTTGTTGAGATACCTTCTG
>NZ_PPQR01000101.1:2556-21404 GCF_002902085.1 Staphylococcus simiae | reverse complement strand
GAAATAAGAAGTATCTATCGAACAATTTTAAAAATACAAAATTTACGTATCAATTATAAATTAGGATTAAATATTAGCTGTTTAATGGAAAATGAAAATTTATTTAAGGCTTTAGAGTCTCAAATAAAAAGGTTGAAATTTGATAATCTATTTATCGATAACGACATGTTACAGTACCCATATTTAACAAAGAAAACTGATGAATTGTTACTAAGGAATACGATTCAATTCAAAAATTTAAAGAAAGTATTAGACCACTTTGATTTAGAAAATGAACATTTAATTTTACTTAATATTGAAAATCATAAATTATTAAATGATAAAGATCGAGACTTAAGTAACAGTGCACCGCTCATTAATAAAACTTTAAATGCCTTATATGATAACTTTGACGGATTTGGCTTGAATATTTTTGATAACAATCATGCTAATACGATGCATTTATATGATAAGAACGGTTTTAAGACAACATTAGGTCTTATATTTTCTAAATTTTTATACTCAGTTTCACGTGCTAAATATGATAGCAACTATTATTCTATTATTGATGTAGAGGATTATTATTGCCTTGTAGTATATGACTGGAGAGTTATAGAGCAGGAAGGTTTAAATACATCAATTGATGATAGTGAAATTTATATTAATTTCAAAGATAATACGTTAGATGATAAGTATTTAATTATTATAGAAACTTTTGATGAAAATAGTGGTAATATTAATCATTTGATTTCAAAAGAGTTAAGAGATAAATACGAGTGGAATACAAATTTACTTGCTAAAGTTGATAATTATTTTAAACCAGCTATTGAAATAAAAGAACATGATTTTAGTCAAGGTTCATTAAAACTCGATGTATCATTTAACGCGCTTTATGTTGTGAAAATAATGAAGAAGACAAAGTAAGTATTGTACAACTCAATTTATATTTGTTAGTAATTTTGACAATGCATTTAAAACAAAGACGAACGACAGCAACTATGAAATTTAAGATAATAGTAGAGTAAGCATTGTCTACATATATTTGGGGGTGCAAGACTTTGAACACAGACAAATTAGAAACGTTACTTGGCTTCTATAAACAATATAAAGCATTATCTGAATATATTGATAAAAAGTATAAACTATCTCTCAATGATTTAGCAGTGTTGAACTTGACTATAAAGTATTGCAAAGACGAAAAAATATTGATGCAAACATTTTTGAAAACTGCTATGACAGAGTTAGATTTAAGTAGAACCAAGTTATTAGTTTCTATCAGAAGATTAATTGAGAAAGAACGTTTGAGTAAGGTTAGATCATCAAAAGATGAACGTAAAATTTATATCTTTATGAATGACGAAGATGTAACTAAGTTTAATGCGTTATTTGATGATGTAGAACAATTTTTAAATATTTAACTATTTCGTGTCGAGGGCAATATGCTTATCGACACATTTTTGTTATTAACATGATAAATAGTCGTAGATTATTAATAACTATATGTATGTAAACTCTAAAATTTCATGTATAATATATAATGTTAATTAATCAGATCGAAAGTGAGATGACATTATGGGTCGTAAATGGAATAACATTAAAGAAAAGAAAGCCCAAAAAGATAAAAATACGAGTAGAATATATGCCAAATTCGGTAAAGAAATATATGTAGCAGCTAAATCAGGTGAACCTAATCCTGAATCAAACCAAGCATTAAGATTAGTGCTAGAGCGCGCAAAGACATATTCAGTACCTAATCATATTATTGACAAAGCGATTGACAAAGCTAAAGGTGCAGGTGACGAAAACTATGACCACTTAAGATATGAAGGATTTGGACCAAGTGGCTCAATGTTAATTGTAGATGCCTTAACTAATAATGTTAACCGTACTGCGTCTGATGTACGTGCAGCATTTGGTAAAAATGGTGGTAACATGGGTGTGTCTGGTTCTGTTGCTTATATGTTTGATCATGTTGCAACTTTTGGTATTGAAGGCAAATCAGTTGATGATATTTTAGAAACTTTAATGGACAATGATGTAGATGTTAAAGATGTAGTAGATGATAATGGCTTAACGATTGTTTATGCTGAGCCTGATCAATTTGCACAAGTTCAAGATGCACTTCGTCAATCTGGTGTTGAAGAGTTTAAAGTTGCTGAATTTGAAATGTTACCACAAACTGATATTGAATTATCAGAAGATGATCAAGCAACTTTTGAAAAATTAATTGATGCATTAGAAGATTTAGAAGATGTTCAAAATGTCTTTCATAATGTGGATTTAAAATAATGAAAAATGCACAACAATGGATTGATGACTTACAACTAACAGAACATCCTGAAGGTGGGTACTATAAAGAGACTATTAGAGATGCTGATAGTCAAAGAGCACCATTTAGTAGTATTTACTTTTTATTGACGCATAATAATATTTCTCATTTTCATCGTATAGATGCGGATGAAGTGTGGTATTATCATGCAGGTGACTCGCTGACAATCCATATGATAACGCCAGAAGGTGACTATCGTACAGCTCAACTTGGTCCTAATATACAAAATGGTGATGTATTGCAATTTCTAGTACCTAAAGGAACGATATTTGCTTCATCAGTAGAGCATCAGAATGACTATTGTTTAGTAGGATGTATGTGTCAGCCAGCATTTGAGTTTGAGCATTTCGAGTTGTTTGAGCAACAACAATTAATTGAAATGTATCCACATTTAACACAAATTATTCAGCAATATGCATTAAAAGAAATATAACCAATAGACCCTTAACTTTGAATGGAAAAGTTGAGGGTCTATTGGTTATTGTTCTCTATTTTTTAGGACTGATAAATTAAAAATGACTAATAGGTATCAGGCTAATTTGAGCGAGAACTAGAAAGCAATGAAATGAAGAAAAAATTATTTAGAAGTACCAAAGATTTCTTCAGCTAGTTCAACAACATATGCCAATTTTTGCCATTGTTGTTCTTCAGTTAAATGATTGCCTTCTTCTGTTGATGCAAACCCACATTGTGGACTAAGACAAATATGATCCAAAGGAATATAACGTTGTGCTTCTTTGATTCGCGCTTTGATCTGTTCTTTATCTTCTAATTGACCATTTTTAGAAGTAATTAGTCCTAATACAGCATATGCGCCGTCACTTGGAAAATGCTGCAATGGTTCAAAATCGCCTGAACGCTCATCATCATATTCTAAAAAGAAACCTTGAATGTGTTCTTTAAATAAAAATGGAGCGATAGCATTATAACCACCAGAAATTGCCCAAGTAGATTGATAATTGCCACGACAAATATGAGTCGTTAGTAATAGATCACTAGGTAAGCCATCTACAGCTTTGTTAATAACTTGATAAGCTAATTGTCGTGCAAATGCTTTTTCTTCTTCAGTACGTTTTCTACCTCTCACTTTTTGAGTACCGTCTGTTAATCCAGCCCAATATACATCATCTATTTGTATGTATCTTGCACCTAAATCATAAAAATGTTGCAATGTTTCATGATAAGCATATGCGATATCATTTACAAAATCATCGATACTAGGATAAATTTGCTCATTTAAAATATTAGGATGAAATAGTTGATTTGGACTTGGGATAGCAACTTTCGCTTCAGCTCGTCCGTCCAATTGATCTCTTAAGAAAATAAAGTGTTCAAAATGAGGATGATGTGGATTGTAAGCTACTTTATCTGTAATTTTAACGTTATATTTGCGTGTTTCAACACCTTCGAATTGTAAACCGTCTTGTGGAACATAACCTTCTACGCCGTATAAATGTTCTAAAAAGTCAAAATGCCACCAACTTCTTCTGAATTCACCATCAGTGATACTATGCAAACCAACTTCTAATTGTTTGTTAATCACTTTTATAATTTCCTCGTTTTCAATTTCGGTTAAAGCATTCTTGCTTAGTATCCCTTGTTGAAATTGTTCTCGTGCATCTTTTAATCTTTTTGGACGTAATAAACTTCCTACATGATCGGCTCTAAATGGTCGTAATGACATATATAGCACTCCTTTATTTTGAATTTTCAGAAAATATAATAAAACTAATTTATCAAAACATTCAATTATTGTCAATTTTAAGTAAATTGGTGATATTTGTAGTAAAATAAAAATAAATATTTTAGTACATTGAAGGATAAATAATTACATAAGATGACATTGATAAAGTAGTTTAATATAATAATGACAAGGAGTTGGTGACTGTGAAAGTAAAATATATAGATAAACGTCACTGGCGTCGCCTGATCGATAGAGAATATACAGAGGTAAAAGTTAATAATAATAGGTTTAAGGGTATTATAGGCTTGGTCACGATGAAAAAAGTACGTGAACCTTTAGAGGTGACGGTAGTAGGACAAAATATTGTAGTTGCAGATGATAATTATCAGTGGTTACAAATTTTACCTGAAAAAAAGCGATATAGTATAACGGTCATGTTTGATAATAAAGGTAATCCGCTTGAATATTATTTTGATATTAATATTAAAAATATAACTCAAAAAGGTAATGCAAGAACAGTTGATTTATGTTTAGATGTTTTAGCAATACCAAGCGGACAATTCGAATTAGTCGATGAAGATGATTTATTAGCAGCATTTGAAAATAAACAAATTACTAAAAAGCAGTTCCATGAAGCATATATGATTGCTCATCAAATTATGGCAGAGCTATCCGAGGATTTCGAACAATTCCAAAAGAAAATTATGTACTGTTTTAATAAAATAAATGATAAAGCTCAAAAACAAGCGGTTAAACAAGGTGACAAAGGAAAATATAAAGCTTTTAAACCACATCATTTTAAATCAAAAGCACAAAAAAAAAGTGAATTTAAACAGCAGAATAAATAAATATAGCTTTAAAAGTTAGTTGTGTAGTAATTATTCGTTCATACAATGAATTTCAAATTAAATGTTAAGTAGATAAGGAATGAATAATTTTAGGGGGAAGTTATGAAGATTGAAGATTATCGTTTATTAATAACGTTAGATGAAACAAAGACATTACGCAAAGCTGCCGAAATTTTATATATTTCTCAACCGGCTGTAACACAGAGATTAAAAGCTATAGAAAGTGCCTTCGGTGTTGAAATCTTTATCAGAACGAAAAAGCAATTAATAACAACAACTGAAGGTACAATGATTATTGAACATGCTAAAGATATGTTAAAAAGAGAACGTTTATTTTTCGATAAAATGCAGGCGCATATTGGTGAAGTTAACGGTACGATTTCAATAGGATGTTCATCGCTAATTGGTCAAACATTATTACCAGAAGTACTGAGTTTGTATAATACACAATTTCCAAATGTGGAAATTCAAGTACAAGTAGGATCCACAGAACAAATTAAGGCGAATCATCGAGACTACCATGTCATTATTACTCGTGGTAATAAAGTGATGAATTTATCTAACACACATTTATTTAATGATGATCATTATTTTATTTTTCCTAAAAATAGAAGAGACGAAGTAACAAAATTACCATTTATTGAATTTCAGGCAGATCCTATTTATATTAATCAAATAAAACAATGGTATAACGATAATTTAGAACAAGATTATCATGCCACTATTACTGTTGACCAAGTGGCTACTTGTAAAGAAATGTTAATAAGTGGTGTTGGTGTAACGATTTTGCCAGAAATAATGATGAAGAATATTGATAGAGAGCTATTTGAATTTGAAAAAGTAGAAATAGATAATGAACCATTAATACGGTCAACTTTTATGAGTTATGATCCTAGTATGTTACAGCTTCCACAAATAGAATCATTTGTTAATTTAATGACTAATTATGTAAGATAGTTGACTATTAATGATTTTGAACTGTCTTATATACGTTAGTGATAAATAAGTTTACAGTTGTAATAATATAAAAATGATGACAACGGTTAGCTATGAATATTGATTTTAAATATATTGGTTATTGAGTTGACAAATGCTGAAGCTATGACAACATTAGTATAAATATTTCTTATAATTGAAAAAGCAGCTTTAGGAAAGGGTTTTAAAATGTTCTTAGCACTACTACAAATAAAAAATTATAAGTTATTTGTTGTAAATATGTTTTTACTTGGTATGGGAATGGCTGTTACAATTCCATATTTAGTATTATTTGCTACGAAAGACTTAGGTATGACAACAAATCAATATGGACTTTTGCTAGCATTAGCTGCAATAAGTCAGTTTACGGTTAATTCTATAATAGCTCGATTTTCAGATACACATAACTTGAATAGAAAAGTGTTAATTATTACTGCACTACTTATGGGTGCGATAGGCTTTTCTATTTATTTTTATGTACATAGTATTTGGTTATTTATTGTGTTATATGCTTTTTTTCAAGGTTTATATGCACCTGCCATGCCGCAACTCTATGCTTCAGCTAGAGAATCAATTAACGTTTCTAGCTCAAAAGATAGGGCAAAGTTTGCTAACACAGTACTAAGATCGATGTTTTCACTTGGATTTTTATTTGGACCTTTTATCGGTGCACAATTAATTTCCATGAAAGGCTATGCAGGCCTCTTTGGAGGAACAATTAGCATTATTTTATTCACTTTAATATTACAAGTCCTATTCTATAAAAATTTGAATATTAAACAACATATAACTACAAAGCAGCATATTGAAACGACAGCTCCCAATATGTTCAAAGATAAAGCACTATTAGTTCCATTTATTGCATTTATTTTATTACATATTGGGCAGTGGATGTATACAATGAATATGCCATTGTTTGTTACTGACTATTTAAAAGAAAGTGAAGCACATGTAGGTTATTTAGCGAGTTTGTGTGCTGGTTTGGAAGTGCCATTTATGATTGTTTTGGGTGTCTTATCTTCTAAGTTACAGACTCGAACACTACTCATTTATGGGGCATTATTTGGTGGACTATTTTACTTTAGCATAGGCGTATTTAAAAACTTTTACATGATGTTGGCTGGTCAAGTATTCTTAGCAATCTTTTTAGCTATTTTATTAGGTTTAGGCATTAGCTATTTCCAAGATATCTTACCAGATTTCCCGGGTTATGCTTCAACACTTTTTGCAAATGCAATGGTCATTGGACAATTGTGCGGTAACTTATTAGGAGGAGCTATGAGTCATTGGGTTGGTTTAGAAAATGTCTTTTTTGTATCAGCATCATCTATTGTCTTAGGCATCGTATTAATTTACTTTACCAAAGACCAAAAAATCACTGAAGCGGATGTGGCTGACTTATGACGTTGATATTATGGCTATTAATCATCAGCTGTTTCATGTTAGCATTTATAGGTTTAATCAAACCACTCATCCCTTCAGTTTTAGTATTATGGATAGGATTTATCATTTATCAACTTGGTTTCCATAATGCGCATTTATCATGGATTTTTTATGTATCTATGGCTATATTTACCATTCTAATTTTACTAGCTGATTTCTTAATGAATCGCTATTTTGTTAATCGATTTGGAGGTTCAAAATTAGGTGAGTATGCTGCGTTAGTAGGTATCATCATAGGATGTTTTGTACTTCCACCATTTGGCATTATCATTATGCCTTTTATTTGTGTATTTATTGTTGAATTATTGCAAGGTAGTGAAGTAACTAAAGCACTGAAAGTAAGTTTTGGATCCATTGTGGCTTTTCTAGCAAGTAGTTTAGCCCAAGCATTGATCATGTTTATCATGATTGTATGGTTTATGATAGATGCAGTTATTATTAATTAAAAAAGAGCTTATTGCATAATGGCGTATATATATCAAAGCAGAGAAAGTTTTTCTCGCTAACATATATTTGCTCCTATGCGATAAGCTCTTTAAATTTGAAGAGATATTGTATGCAATTTTCAAGTTGAAATTTTATAAAAAAGTATTAGTATGCTTATTTATTACATGATTTTCAATGTATAATCCTAGTGGAATAATGACAAAAGATATTAAAATAAATAGCCAATTACTGACCTTCACATGTGGTCCAAAAGCAAGTAAAGATTGAGGTATAAAAAAGACGTAAAAGAATCCTACGATTAATAAGATGATGGCTAAATAAGTAAATATCCATACCCAATTTGAATTATTAAAGCATTGTAATTGAATCGTCTTGCAACTAATCCAGATAAATAAATAGACGATAATTAATCCTATCAATACAGAAAAAGGAAAGGCATATAAATATAAAGTTGCACCATTCTTTTCCATAAAAAAGCCTAAAAAGCCCTTTAAGAAACTAACAATACCAATAAGTAAAATGATATGCTGAAATATATATTTAAAAATATTTCTGAAAGTTTCATTTGGTAAAGCTTTTAATTCTTTTTTAGCATGTGCTTTAGGATCGTGGTTGAAGAAGTCTAAAGCTAATAAACCATGCTGTTCGGCACTTAATAGTTGTTTGAGAATTTTATTTATCATTAATTCTGTATCATGCGGATTTACACGAAAATCAGAACGCACATATGTCATATAGTTTTCGAAAATTTCTCTATCTGTATTGCTTAATCTTAAAGATTTAACATTATTTTCTTTTGTTAATTGAGCAGTACTTTTCATTGCTATATAAGCGCTCCTTTTAACAACTTTAATTTAAATGAGTTGTCTTTTTCTAAAATATTAATAAAATTAATCATATCATATTACTACATTAATTATAATAGTTATTATGGGAGTTGAAAAAATGAGAGAGATTAATATATCAGAAAGTGATTATTTATGGCATATGGCAACGATACAAGAGCATATGCTAGATAAACTTGAAAAACATTATCACGCTACATCTTTCAGTATTGCTTTAAGATATGAAATGATCGTATCAAGATTACAAAATGGCAATGATAAGATATATATCATTGAAGTACATCAGCAACTTATAGCATTTATTTGGGCACATTTAGACAAAGTGACAATGAACGTTCATATTGAAATGTTATATGTTAATGAATGGTATCGTAGTAGAGGTTTGGCTACAAAATTAAAAAAACAAATTGAACAATGGGCTATAGAACATCATGCGAGACAAATCTCAGGTACAATAAATAGTGCAAATAAAGATATGATTGCATTGAATAATCATTTAGGTTATGACGTAAGTCATGTTATTATGACAAAGTATTTAACATAGCATTATGGAAAGTCATTTATTTCATGTTAAAATAAAATGGATTTATAACAAGTGAAGGAGCTCGCTATGACAAAATATATTGTAATTGTTCTTTCGGCAATGTTGCTATTAGCTGGTTGTGGTAAAAGCCAGGAAAAGATATCTTTGGAAAAGGAAATCAATAGTTTACAAAAGGAAAATAAAGTGTTAAAAGAGAAGAAAGATAAATTAACAAAAGAAAAAGATAAACTAGATGAAAAACAAAAAGATCTTGAAAAAGAAGTTAATGGCTTATCATCAGAAGATTCTAGTTCAGATGATGATACATCTAAAGATGACAATACATCATCTGAAAAAGACAATGACAAACAACATACTAAAACGCATAAATCTAATCATAAAGAAGGTTCAAAACAGCAACAGCATAAAGATAAGAACCAATAATTCTTTACGTATTAAATTGTCATTTCAATTCAACGTTTCATTATAATTTAATGGGGTAAATGGTTATTAAATTATAAAGAAAGATTAATTCATATTAATAAGTCAATTACATTTTTATTATAGAATGTATAAAGAGGAGAGATTAACCATGCATGAGCAAGATTTTAATATTTTAGAAGGACAAAACATAACTTTACCAGAATTAGGTAGAGAATTAGAAAGTATTACTGGACGTACAATTGTTGATTCAACTGGAGAAATCAAACGTGTTGTGGCACAATTACCAAATTTTGAATCTGATACAGATACTTTTGTAGCTACATATCATTTAAATCATCAACATGACTTTATTGATGCAACTTTTACTGCACCGAAATCTCAAAGAGAACATTTAAAAGAAATACCAGTACATATTGAATTAATAACATACGTCACTAAATCTGAATAATGACAAAGAGATGAACACAAAATTGTTTAGGTAATCAATTTTGTGTTTTTTAAGTTCTCTCCTCAATTGGACTGATACATAATTAATCACTTTTTTGAGCAGTTCTAAACAATAAAGAACTGTTTTTAATCGTATCAAATGTTAAATAAGAGTTAGGATTCATATATGGAAGGAGATAATATGATTTACGCTGAAACTGAACACTTGATTCTAAGAGATTGGCAAGAAAGTGATTTATTACCTTTTCAACAAATGAATGCCAATTATCAAGTGAGAAAATATTTTCCGAGTCTATTAAGTTATAAAAAATCAGAACTTGATTTAAGAATAATGGATAATATGATTAAAGACCATGGTATAGGCTTATTTGCTGTAGAGTATAAATTTAATCGACAATGGATTGGCTTTATCGGTTTGAATTACATACCAGAATATAGTGGCTATCCTTTTAGCGAATTACCGCTTTATGAAATTGGATGGAGATTATTACCTGAATATTGGGGGCAGGGCTTAGCTACTGAAGGTGCACAAGCTGTGATCAATTTGGCTAAGGCTCATCATATTGAAGACATATATAGTTTTACAGCACAAGCTAATCAAGCGTCTATTAGAGTTATGGAAAAGTTAGGAATGCATTATTATGATCATTTTGAATTACCAGAGCTTAGCAAATACCATCCACTTAAACGACAAGTGAGATATTACTTGAAATTGACATCATTGTAGCGGACTAGTAATTTTTTCAGTTAGTCTGTTTATCAACATACTAAAAAGCGAGTAACAACATGAGCACTAAACCCTTAATTTCTTATACTTACTTCGAAGATATTCATCTTGCACATTAATGTGGGATAAATGACAACGGTTACCATCAACTTGGCGTAGCTAACTACGATAATAAAACAACATTTTATTATCTAAATAGTTACTGCCATCCGCATTATATTAAGTATAGATTGATTATTATCCAATACTTTTGTCGCTACTCGCTTAATTAAAAATAAATATAGTTGAAAAAATTTATAAAGGGACAAAATTTAATTGTATATACTTTAACTAAAGCTAATCGTAAGTACGAATACCTAATGGTTGATAGCTTAATAATGTCTCAATTAATGCTTCTTTTGTATCACATAATGGTGCTAAATTTTTATATTTAGGATCTATAAAACCTTCGTCAATCATATGATTAATAAGTGATTGTAAGGGGTTAAAAAAGCCATTCAAGTTAAATACTGCAATGGGTTTTTCATGAATACCAATTTGTGCCCAACTATACATTTCGAAAAACTCTTCTAATGATCCAGCTCCACCAGGGGCCATAATGAAAGCATCTGCTAATTCTGCCATTTTATCTTTACGTGCATGCATAGAATCTACAAGTATAAGTTGAGTTAATTTTTGACTTGTAATTTCTCTTTCGTCTAACATTTTTGGCATAACACCAATGGCAGTACCACCATGATCAAGTACTCCATCTTGTATAGCACCCATGATCCCTATAGAACCAGCACCAAACACTAATTCATAGCCTTGTTCAGCCATATATTTTCCGAGTTCGTAAGCTTCTTTAACATATAATGGGTCATTACCTTTGCTTGCACCACAATAAACAGCTATTCTTTTCATTCTAATTAAACTCCTTTTGTTGTAGATAGTATATTTAATAATGATTGTTCGAATTGTTTGCGATCAGCTTTCGTAAAGCGAGATGGGCCTTTATGCCGACCACCTTGTTTTCTAATTTGAGCGTTTAAATGTCGTTTATCTAGTAGTTGTTGAATGTTTTGATGGTTATAAACTTTACCATTATGATGCATAACTGTAGTAACTTTATCGATTAATAAACTCGCTAAGCCATAATCTTGCGTGATAATAATATCTTCGGGTTTAGATAACTTAACAATTTTATAATCTACAGCATCTGGTCCATCATCAACATAAACAATTGACACGTGCTTTGGGTATTGTTGATTTGAAAAGTGGCTAAAACTTCTTATAATAGTTACAAAAATGCCTGTCTCTGTTGTTAAATCTACAATAGAATCTACAACAGGACAAGCATCTCCATCAATGATAATGTGAGTCAAATTTATTATGCCTCGCTATGATCATTTTTATTTTGTTTGACAATACTTTTAGCCACATAATCTTTATATTTTTTCATTTCTTTGATGCGTGCTTTTTCAGCATCTTGTTGTTGTTTTTGTTCCTCTTTATGACGCTTTTCGATATTTTTTTGCAATTTCTTACTCATTTTATCAATTTCTTTACGATTTTGTTCTGCTAATTTTTCACCTTTTTTCTCTGTTTTATCATCTAATGTACCAGGTGTTAAACCAACTTTTTCTTCGTATTTTTGTGTTTTTTTCATATCTTTAATACGTTGCTTCTCGTTTTCTTCACGTTGTTTTTGCTCTTCTTTATGACGTTTTTCAATATTTTTTTGAAGTTTTTTGTCTAGTTTATCAGCTTCTTTACGATTTTCTTTAGCTAATTTTTCGCCTTTTTTCTCGATATAAGCTGGATCATGTTCTTTGGCAAATTTTTTCAATTGACGTTTATTATCAAAATCTTGTTTTTTATCTCCAACATATTCTTTAACATCTGAAGCTGTGTTTGAAATAACTGAAGATGTTTTTGAAGCAACTTTTGAAGCGCTATTTGTAACTTTTTGAACATCAGGGTGTTCTTTAATGCGTTTACGTTCTATAACTAATGGTACTAATACTAGTGGTAACACATTAATCATAAATTTAACGACTTTTCTCTTGTTCATAAATGTTTCCTCCAAATGTTAATTATTATATATATACATACCCAATGATACATTAAATTAAACGATTAGCGTAATAATAAGTAGTGGGTAAAAGACAAGCTTATTAAAGATGATTGATAAACGTAAAAAAAGGTTCTCTATTTTTCAGGACTGATAAATAAAAAGTGAATAATTTAAAATATAAATTATTTTGAAGCCAAGACTCCTGAGGGACCGGGCCCAACATAGAAAAACTGGTTATCCAGTTTTTTCACGCCATGCAAGTTGGGCAAGGGACCCGTCATAGAAAAAAATAGCGATTACAATTGGTTGCTAACGCAACAATTGCATAAAAGCTACTAAAGATTAAAATATGAGTAGCTTTAAATGTGCAAGACGGGCAAAGTTGGGCATTGGGGCCCCAGCAAAGAAAAATTCTGCCAACAGAATTTTCACTATAATGTGCAGGCTGGGGTGCGAGGCTTAAAAAAATTATATATCAGTCCAATTTGGGAGAGAACCAAAATACTAGCTTATTAATGATGTTTGATAAACGAAAAAAACAACCAACTCAAATTTGATTGTTGAATCATAAATTGAACTGGTTGTTTTTGTTTATGACATGATATCAAGTTTGTTACAAACACATTTAATTAGTAGTTAAATATGTTTACCGATATCAAAGCCAAAGTATAAGATTGCGATAATGATAACTAAGATAATTCTATAAATTGCAAAAGGTACTAATTTAATTTTGTTAATTAAGTGTAAGAAAGTCTTAATGGCAATTAAACCAACTGTAAATGCCGCTAAAAACCCAACGATATAAAATGGAATATCCACAAGTTGAATATCTCCAAAATGTTTTAATAGTGATAAACCACTTGCAGCAAGCATAATTGGGACAGCCATGATAAATGTGAAATCTGATGCTGCTTTGTGATTTAATTTCATTAAGACACCAGTTGAAATAGTTGAACCAGAACGACTGAAGCCAGGCCACATTGCTACTGCTTGAGAGATACCAATGACAAATGCTTGTAAATAGTTTATTTGATCAACTGTTTGTTGGTGTTTAACCGTCGCTGAATATTTGTCGGCAATAATCATATAGATTGCACCAATCAATAGACCTACCATTACTGTTGGTACGCTAAATAAATGCTCTTCAATAAAATCATCGAATAACAAACCTAAAATACCAGCAGGAATCATACCCACTAAGACATGTAATAAATTTAAACGTTTAGGTTTAGAACGTTTAGGTAGTTGAGAAATATCTTCAACATGTTTATGTTTACCTATATGCAATATTTCTAAGAAACGTTCACGAAAAACCCATGCTGCAGCAAAGACAGAACCTAATTGAATAACAATTTTAAATGTAAATGCTGACTGAGTTCCTAAAAATTGTGATGATTTTAACCACATATCATCAACTAGAATCATATGGCCAGTTGATGATACGGGAGCAAACTCGGTTAAACCTTCAACGACACCTAAAATGATTCCTTTAATTAACTCAATAATGAACATATTGTACCTACTTTCATAGTCATTTAATTTGTTTGTAAATTTAAAAATACCATTTTATGATAGCATATAAAAATAATGTCATGCTAGTTTTAATCTAAATACTAGACTCAAGACTGATATGGGAGTGGGACATATAAAACTCGTTTCGCAATCCCATCTCGGTAAGACTGACTAGGTTTTTAAAACGTTGATTTATCATCATTTTAAAAATAAGACAGTTACTGCCAAATGCTTAATTTTATGTGTAAAATACTTTTTTCACTCCTTAAATTTATGAGCTTTTTAATATGATTTTTCAAAAAAACTTTTATAATAGGCGTAGGTGATATAATTGTGAAAAAATTAACAGCTTTAGCTTTAAAATATAAAATATATCCAATTTTAATGTTTATTATGAGCGTTTGTTTAGGTATAGTAGTGATCAGTCAAAATATATTGATTGCTGATTTTTTATCTGCAATGTTAAACCATCATTATGAGGGTCTAATGCATATACTATTTATTATTGTTAGCGTACTTATTTTGCGTGCAGTAATTCAACACCTTAATCAACACTTAGGAGATAGATTAGCTTATAAGGTTAAATTACTTTTGAGAAAACAAATGATATCAAGACATAATAAGTATCTAATTGGTGAACAAATGGCATTGTTGACTGAAAATATTGATGGCATGGGTCCATTTTATCGTAGTTATTTGCCACAAGTTTTTAAATCGATGATGGTGCCATTTATTATTATAGTAACTATGTTATTTATACATGTAAATACGGCAATAATAATGATAGTAACTGCACCATTTATACCGTTGTTTTATATTATTTTTGGCCTGAAAACAAGAGATGACTCAAAAGATCAAATGACTTATCTCAATCAGTTTAGTCAACGTTTTTTGAATGTCGCTAAAGGATTAATAACCTTAAAATTATTTAATAGAACAGAACAAACTGAGCAAAATATTTATGAAGATAGTACTAGATTTCGTGATATTACTATGAAAATTTTACGAAGTGCTTTTTTATCTGGCTTAATGTTGGAATTTATTAGTATGTTAGGTATTGGTTTAGTTGCTTTAGAAGCTACGTTAAGTCTTGTAGTTTTTAAAACAATTGATTTTCGAACTGCTACAATTGCTATCATTTTAGCACCAGAATTTTATAATGCGATTAAAGATTTAGGACAAGCGTTTCATACTGGTAAACAGAGTGAAGGTTCGAGTGATGTTGTCTTTGAATATATTGATCAACAAGAACAACAAACAATATCACAGACTACGATGAACCCACAACAACAAGCAATCATTTCTCTTCAAAATGTAAATTTTGCTTATGAATTGAATCAAAATGTAATAAAGAATATCAATTTAGAAGTGTTCAAAGGTGACCATATTGCAGTAGTAGGACCAAGTGGCGCTGGAAAAACAACACTTATACAACTGTTAACTGGAAGATTACAACCAACAAATGGTCGAATAAGTTTTCAACATGAATTAGCTATTGGTACATTAAGTCAACAACCACATATTTTTCGTGCATCTATTAAAGATAATATAACGATGTTTCGTCAAGTAGACGACCAAGTTGTTAAGCAAGTCTTAGCAGAAGTTGGTTTATTAAATAAAATACAAACGTTATCTCACGGCATCAATACCATAATTGGTGAAGGTGGAGAAATGTTATCAGGAGGACAAATGCGACGTATTGAACTTTGTCGCCTATTAATAAGTAAACCACAATTAGTTATATTTGATGAACCGTCAACAGGTTTAGATATTGCTACAGAACAAATTATACAGCGACTGTTATTCAAATATTTTAAAGATATTACAATGATTGTTATTGCTCACAGAGATAGCACTATAAGCAATTTATCAAGAAGATTATATTTGGAACAAGGTGAAATAAAAGCGGATGATGATAACGTTTCAGTTAAATTTCAGTCGAAGGAGGAACATTAATGAAATCACGATTACAATTTCGCAATGATAAAGATTTAATATTAGCGATGATTGTTGGCGTTTGTGGAAGTTTAGTGGCTTTAGCAATGTTCTTCTTAAGTGGTTATATGGTTACTAAAAGTGCTTATGGTGCTCCTTTATACGCACTGATGATATTAGTTGTATCGGTTAAATTGTTTGGATTTATGAGAGCAATTTTTAAATATATAGAGCGACTGTTATCTCATAAAGCAACTTTTACAATGCTTAGGGATATAAGGGTTCAATTTTTTGATAAATTGGTCAACGTTGTACCTAATGTCTATCGTCAATTTAGTTCTACTGATTTAATTTCACGTATGGTAAGCAGTGTTGAAGCTCTACAAAATATATATTTGAGAGTGTATTATCCACCCATTGTCATTGGGTTAACTGCTTTAATAACAATGATGTCATTGTATTTTATATCAATAACACATGCTATGCTAATTCTATGTAGTATGCTTATAACATTACTGATTGTGCCATGGCTAAGTGCTAACAAAGCACGTATTTTAAAAGCACAAGTTGCAACTAAACAAAGCCAATTTTTAAATAGATTTTATGATTATAAAGAGGGTTATGAAGAATTACGTCGCTTTGGACAAGTAGGGCATTTTCAGCAACTAACGCATAAGGAATTGTTAGATTATACAAAAGAACAATACAGAGAGCAGCGATTTTTAACACGTTATGATTTAATGTTAAATATTATAGCGATGTTATCCATATTTACTAGTTTGTTATTAGGATATATACAAATAAATAATGGAAGATTAGATGTTGTCTATTTAACAAGTATCGTTCTAATGATATTAACATTATTTGAACAAGCAGTCCCAATGACTAATGTCGCATACTATAAAGCAGATACGGATCAAGCCTTAAGTGATATTAACAATGTGTTTACAACCTCAGAGACAAGTGGTAATCAAGTATTATTGTCACATGATTCAGTAACATCTGCTTACGTAATAGAGAACGTATATTTTAAATATTGGAACCAAGAAAATGATGTATTGGAAGATGTTTCTTTAACGATTGATAAAGGACAAAAGGTAGCAGTGATAGGACCTTCTGGTTCAGGAAAAAGTACTTTATTACAATTGCTAGCAGGTTTGTATCACTATGATAACGGAACATTGAAACTCTATAATCAAGAGATAAATGATATTAAAAATAAAGAAAAATACCGAGTAATAAATGGTTTATTACAACAGCAACAATTATTCGATGATACGGTGAAGGCCAATTTATTTACATCATGTAATGATGATGAAATCAAAGAGGTTTTTGAACAATTAGGGTTAAATCATATTTCGTTAGATCGACAGTTAGATTATAACGGTTCGACATTATCTGGAGGAGAAATTCAAAGATTGTCATTAGCGAGACTGTTATTAAATAAAGACAAACCTATATGGATACTTGATGAACCAACAACTGCTTTAGACACAAAAAATAGTGAACAGGCTATGCAATTGATCGAAGCTAATGCAGAAACTTTAATTGTAGCTACTCATGATTTAAATTTATTACCTATGTTCGACATAATAGTAGTCATGATAGATGGTAAAATTATCGAACAGGGAAGTTATCAAGATTTACTTGTACAACAAGGTGAATTATGGCGCATGGTTCAATTCAACTCATAATAAAGGTTCTCTATTATTTAATACTGATAAATAAAAAATGAATATTTTTAAAACGAAAATTAATTTAAAGCCGAGAATCTTGAGGTAGGGACCCAGCAGAGAAAAACTGGTTAGCCAGTTTTTTCAAACACGCAAGCTGGGCAAGGGACCCAACATAGAGAATTTCATCAAGAATTTTACAAACAATGCAAGTTGGGGTGCGAGGCTTGAAAATTTAATTATGTATCAGTCCGATTTGTTAGAGAACCATAATAAAAAGCTTGGCGAATCATTAGCACTCGCCAAGCTTTTTATTAATTATCATTCAATTGAATATTAACCATCATTCTATAAACAATAAATTCTAAACATTACTTTAATTGTCATGACATAAGTTTTTTACTTTTCTTTTGATTCATCAAATGCATATATAACTTTACCTAATAAACGATTAAGTTCTTTTACTTCATCTTGTGATAATGATGAAGCTGTAGCGACTTTTTCAGATGCATTGCTTAATTCTGGTCTTATACTTTCACTTTTATCAGTCAAGTGAATAAATACCTCACGTTGATCGACTTCGGAACGTTCACGTTTGATTAAATCAACTTGTTCCATTCTTTTTAATAAGGGTGATACTGTACCAGTATCAAGTGCTAATTCAGTTACGACTTTTTTGACATTTACAGGAGATTCATCCCATAAAATAGTCAAAACTAAAAATTGTGGATATGTTAGATTGTATTTCTTAAAGACTTTGTTAGAGTAGTAGCGATTAACTTGTCTTTGAGCATTATACAAACTAAAGCATAGCTGTTCTTTTAAATTATGTTGATCAGACATTAAAGTTCTCCTCCAGACATACTATCCGTAATATAATTTCGGACGGGTTATCATTGTAGTTCATAAAATTGTTAGGAAATTCACAACTTACAACGAAACAATGCCATGCTAAAATTAAAGTATGTTTAAAGTTTAGAA
>NZ_PPQR01000101.1:0-2537 GCF_002902085.1 Staphylococcus simiae | reverse complement strand
GATAATATAATATATATGTTATCTTTTTTAAAAATAACTGTAATAGAAAAGAGAATATAATATGAAAAAAATTAAAAACGAAAAAATAAAAATAACAATAATTAATGGGTTTTTAGGTAGTGGAAAAACTACTTTACTGACACAGTATATTCATGAATTATTAAAAAATGATGAGAAAGTTAATATTATCATGAATGAATTTGGTAGTTTTGACATTGACAGTAACCATATTGCAGATGATATAGAAGTTCGTTCACTAATAAATGGTTGTGTTTGTTGCGATTTAAAACAAGACTTAGTTAATGAAATAGAAGCACTCATTAATTCAGAAAAAGTAGAACATATTATTATTGAGGCAACAGGAATAGCGCATCCATTAGAAATTATGGTTGCTTGTCAAGACCCACTTATAGTAAATTATTGCCAAAAACCATACGTTATTGGTGTACTTGATGCTAAACGATTTTTAGATAGAAGTCAATATAGTGACAATACTGTCATGTTAATGGAGGAACAACTTAAATTAAGTGACGCAATTGTTATAAATAAAATTGACTTGATAGATGAAGATTCATTAGTAATCATCTTGTCTGAATTACAAGGGATAAACCCAAGTGCTATTAAGCTTGAAGCGACTTATGGGAAAATAAGTTTTGAGCAATTAACAAATAATAATGACAGAAAAGATATGACACATCAACATAGTCATCATCATGGTATAACTAGTTTGAAATATACCTTTACAGGTCCAATTGAAAGGCAATTATTTTATCAATTTATCCTAAAATTACCTGATAATGTACTTAGATTAAAAGGATACGTTACATTCAAAGACGCAACAACAGATATTTATGAATTTCAGTATGCCTATGGTCTACCTGAATATGGTGTTGTTTCTGGTGATTTGCCATTAACTATAGTTATTATTGGCGAAGAAATGGATGTTAATCAACTGCGTAATCAATTAGATATGTTACAATTTACTTAATTATTAACTATTTTAAAGTTATTTGTGGGAATGGGGTTATATTATGAAACGAATATCTATTAATCAACATGTAACATTTTCTAAATTAATACAAGGGTTTTGGCGTGCTAATCAATGGAATATGACACATCAACAGTTGAATACATTTATCAATCAATTAGTTGAACGTGGAATTACAACGATGGATCATGCAGATATATACGGTGATTATGAATGTGAGGCAATATTTGGCAAAGCACTAGATTTATCACCTAAATTAAAAGAGAACATACAATTGGTTACTAAATGTGGAATTGTCTTGCCATCAAATAAATATCAATTTACAGATGGACACAGATATGATTTAAGTAGTAAACATATTATTGCATCAGTTGAACAGTCACTAAAGAATATGAATGTTGATTATGTAGATAATTTATTGATTCATCGACCGTCACCATTGATGGATCCCATGGAAATTACAGAAGCAGTTGCTACACTAGTTGATGATGGCAAAATTAAATCCTTTGGTATATCAAATTTTAATGAGCAGCAATATCAACTATTGAGTCATCAACTGACGAAAGAAAAATTGCATATTAGTGTTAATCAATTAGAATTATCCCCTTATCATGTAGATAATATCAACAATGATATTATTACTACTATGTACCAACAGCAAGTTAAAGTAATGGCTTGGAGTCCATTTGCTGGTGGGCAATTATTCGATCCATTGGATGACAAAGGGCAAAGAATTATGGCAGTCATTAAACAGATAGCTAATAGATATGGTGTTTCACCTAATGCAGTAATTATTTCTTGGTTCGACAAACTTCCACATGATATTATGCCTATCTTAGGTACGAGTAAATTAAATCGAATAGATCAAGCTATTGAAGGATTATCTATAACTATCACTAATCAAGAATGGTTTGATATTTATACAGCTACATTAGGTCATGATATCCCTTAAGATTAACATAGCTAAAAGGAGTAATTTATGGAACAACAAGATAAAAGGTTTGAACAACTACGCTTCGAACGTAAATTTGTCATTATACCGTACGTCATATTTGCGATTATTATCTTAGCATTAAACATTTTCTATACTGACTTAAAAATAATGATGACATTATTTGGGTTGTTTTTCGCGTATAATTTAGTCATGTTATTCATGGCATTTATTAAACATTTTAAACGTACATTAATATTAATGTTAATACTATCAATTATTAGTGGTGTAGCATTTTTCTTTTTAATTTATGTTTTTGCTATTAATCACATGTAAGGTAAAACGTTATTAATATCGAATGCAATAAGCCAAGCACAATATAGATGTTAATCTAAATACGACATGGTTGGCTGTCACTGTCTTGATTATAAAATATTGACAATTCAACATTTTATAACCATAGTCAGTCTTGCCAGTGAGAGTGGGACTAAGACATAATTGTTATGAAACACTTATGTTTGTTCCACTCTTTTTTTAAACATTTTTATTTATAAAATAGTAAAAATTTTGAAAATTATGTGTATTATACTTTTTTATAAATATAATTATCTTTAACAT
>NZ_PPQR01000100.1 GCF_002902085.1 Staphylococcus simiae | reverse complement strand
GGTCCGTGTTTTGTAACGTCGTCAACTGGTGGTGTTACCACTTCACCTGTTTCTGGGTTCTTAACGCCTGGCTTACCTGGATGTTCTTCTGTTGAATCCGTCGGTAAGTTTGGATCGAACTCATCTTTGTGACCTTGCGGCACTTTTTCGCCACCGAACTCAATGATTTCATCTACTGGTGGTGTTGTAATTTCTTCTGT
>NZ_PPQR01000099.1 GCF_002902085.1 Staphylococcus simiae | reverse complement strand
TTGGACTAGGAAATCATCAAGCTAATGCCGCAGAGACAACCGATGCAACGACGGAGTCATTCAGCGACAATGCTAATAAAGACTCTGAAAAAAGCACAAGTCAACGTGACAACAATATATTAACTACAACGAATGATAATAATGTGAATCAACAATCGAGTGATTTAGATTTAAAAAATGATGTTAATGTTGAACAACGTTCAACGCCTAATGATCAACATAATAATGCATCAACGTTAATAAATGGTATAGAAGATAAAGCACCAAGCAATCGTGTTTCAACAACTGACGAAACAAAACCTAAAGTAACATCCATACCACAACAAACAACTCCACAAAATAGTGATACAACAAACAATCAACAATCACAATCTAACTCTCAAGATACATTAGCCACTAATAATCAAGATGCCATAAACAATATTCACCTTGTCAAAGCAGAAATGAATACACCTTCAATTGAAAGTAATCAATCACAAACCATGAATAATGGGACTAGAGAACCAATTAAAGCTACCAAACCGAGAACAATGATACGTAGTTTGGCGACGTCACCAAGGTTCAATGTGTTAGCAGCAGATGTAGCTGGAACAAATGTTAACGATCAAGTGACTGCTAGTAATTTTAATTTAGCAACTCATACATTTGATCCAAACCAAAGTGGCAATACGTTTATGAATGCAGATTTTAAAGTTAATGGCGAAGTAAAAGCTGGGGACTATTTTACAATGCAGTTACCAAGTAGTTTAACTGGTAATGGAGATGTTGATTATTCTAATGTCAATAATACGATGCCTATTAAAGATATTACTAATGCTGCAGGAGATGTTGTAGCGACAGCAACCTACGATACAGTTAGTAAGACGTATAAATTTGTCTTCACGGATTTTGTCAACAATAAGACAAATGTTAAAGGTAATTTAGGACTGCCATTATTTACAGATAGACAAAATGCAGCTAAATCAGGTGTATATGATGCCAATATCGATATTGCTGGAGAAGTATTTAACAATCAAATTAATATACAATACAGTAGTCCAGCTCAAGGTGAAGAGGCAGCAAATGGTGCTAATATAACATCTCAAATTATTGGTATAGATACGAGTTCTGGTCAAAATACTTACAATCAAACTGTATATGTGAATCCTAAAGCACATACATTAGATAATACTTGGGTGTATATTAAAGGATATCAAGATAAGATTGAGGACAGCAGCGGTAAGGTAAATGCTGGAGATACTAAAATAAAAATTTATGAAGTAAAAGATGCTTCAAAAATTTCAGATAGTTACGCAGTAAATCCGAATGATAGTAATTTAGTTGATGTAACTGATAATTTCCAAGATAAAATTTCATATAATCTTGAAAATATGGCGACAATTCATTTTGGTGATATTAACAAAACTTATGTAGTCGTTGTTGATGGACATTATGATAACTCGGGTAAGAATTTGAAGACCCAAGTGATAGAAGAAAATGCTGATCCAACCTCATCACAAGGATTTAGTGCATTTGGTTGGAATAATGAAAATGTAGTGAAAAATGGTGGAGGTACAGCTGATGGAGAAGAAGTTGTAGATCCAGAACCACCAGTTAACCCGGATAGTGATTCAGATTCAGACAGTGATTCCGATTCCGACAGTGATTCTGACTTAGACAGCGACTCGGATTCAGACAGTGACTCCGACTCAGATAGTGACTCGGATTCCGATAGCGATTCAGATTCAGACAGCGATTCAGATTCAGACAGCGATTCCGATTCCGACAGTGACTCCGACTCAGATAGTGACTCGGATTCCGATAGCGATTCAGATTCAGACAGCGATTCAGATTCCGACAGTGACTCCGACTCAGATAGTGACTCTGACTCAGATAGTGACTCCGACTCAGACAGTGACACAGATTCAGACAGTGACTCCGATTCGGATAGTGATTCTGATTCCGACAGTGACTCCGACTCAGACAGTGACTCTGACTCAGATAGTGAATCTGACTCAGATAGTGACTCCGACTCAGACAGTGACACAGATTCCGACAGTGACTCTGACTCAGACAGTGACACAGATTCCGACAGTGACTCTGACTCAGACAGTGACACAGATTCCGACAGTGATTCGGACTCAGACAGCGACTCGGATTTAGACAGTGATTCGGACTCAGATAGCGATTCCGATTCCGATAGCGATTCTGATTCGGACAGTGACTCCGACTCAGATAGTGATTCAGACTCAGACAGCGATTCAGATTCCGACAGTGATTCTGACTCAGACAGCGATTCCGATTTAGATAGCGACTCCGACTCAGATAGTGATTTGGACTCAGACAGTGACTCCGACTCGGACAGCGACTCAGATTCAGACAGTGACTCCGATTCGAATAGTGATTCCGACTCAGACAGCGACTCAGATTCAGACAGTGATTCCGATTCCGACAGTGACTCTGACTCAGACAGTGACACAGATTCAGACAGCGATTCCGATTCCGACAGTGATTCGGACTCAGACAGCGACTCGGATTCAGACAGTGACTCCGATTCGGATAGTGATTCCGATTCGGATAGTGACTCCGACTTAGATAGCGATTCTGATATTGGGCGTCAAGATGGTACACCTGGACAACCTCATCAGCAAGGACATGGTGAACCTACACATGACATAGCTAAAGCTTTACCAGAAACTGGATATGATAACTCGACTTCTAACAATGGAACGTTATTTGGAGGATTATTAGCTGCATTAGGTTCATTATTCTTATTACGAAGACGTAAAAATAACAACAAAGATTCAATTAAATAAGACAAATAACATGCCGGGCATTCAATATGTCCGGCTTTGCTATAGAAATATTTTATTAACTTTAAAATTAAGGGTAAAATGTAATAAAGTAAGATTTTAAGGAAGGGGTTCAAATCATATGGCCTATATTTCAATGAACTATAGCTCTCCTACTATAGGAATGCATCAAAATTTAACAGTAATATTACCTGAGGATCGAAGTTTTTTTGATTCAAAACAAGAAGCTAAACCACTTAAAACACTGATGTTATTACATGGATTATCAAGTGATGAAACGACATATATGCGCTATACGAGTATAGAGAGATATGCTAATGAACATCAATTAGCAATCATTATGCCTAATGTAGATCATAGTGCATATACTAATATGGCTTATGGACATAGCTACTATGACTATATTTTAGAAGTTTATGATTATGTGCATCAAATATTCCCGTTATCAACTAAAAGAGAAGATAATTTTATTGCAGGACATTCAATGGGAGGATATGGCACGATACGTTTTGCTTTAACACAAAGTGATAAATTTTCTAAAGCCGCACCATTATCAGCAGTATTTGAAGCACAGACGCTGATGGATATCGATTGGAATGATTTTTCAAAAGAAGCTATTACTGGTAATAACAGTAATGTTAAAGGGACAGAGTTGGATCCATACTATCTATTACAACAAGCTGTTAGTGAAGGCATAGACATTCCTCAATTATTAATTATGTGCGGTAAAGAAGATTTCTTATATCAAGTTAATTTAGATTTTATTGAGCATTTAAAATCTTATAATATTGCATACCAATTTGAAGATGGACCTGGGAAACATGATTATGCTTATTGGGATTACGCTATTAAACGTGCTATTGAATGGTTTGTTGAATCATAAAAATTTCCTGAGAAATACATATCGAGTATTATAGATAGGTTTTTATGATAAATCATTGTTGTAAACATTGGATAGTATCAATGAAATAGATATTAACAACGTATTATAATAAATATTTTTCGACGATTAACGTATGATGATACGAGTTGTTTCTCGTGAAACATAAACGCGTATTGACAATGAATATGTATGACTTGTTAACCCATTTTTATTATAATATGGGTACTGTGTTGAAAGGAGCGGTTATCGTGTCGACAAACAAAAATGATTATGAACATATGTTGTTTTATTTCGCATATAAAACATTTATTACTACAGCTGATGAAATTATTGAACAATATGGGATGAGTCGGCAACATCATCGCTTTTTATTTTTTATTAATAAATTACCTGGTATTACAATCAAGTCATTACTAGAAATTCTTGAAATATCAAAGCAAGGGTCCCATGCAACTTTACAAAAATTGAAAGAACAAGAATTAATTGTTGAAGAAGTATTAGAAACAGATAGACGTGTAAAAAAACTATATACAACGGCGAAAGGTCAACAATTAATCGCTAAGTTGAACAAAGCACAAGACGAGTTGTTACAACAAATCTATCAAGACGTCGGTACAGATTGGTATGATGTGATGGAGGCTTTAGCTATGGGAAGACCAGGGTTTGATTATATCAAGCATATCAAAAATGAAAGTGGCAACTGATATATTTAACGATTTGGCCAGCATGTAAGGCTTAAATTTAAAATATATTTAAAAAAGTGTATAATAAAATCATATAATTTAATCACAATCCTAAGAGATTAATGAGAAAGGTTGAAGAACATGAAAAAATTTGCAGTCATTTTAACTATAGTTGGTGCAGGATATTATGCATTTAAAAAGTATCAAGCACATGTTAACCAAGCTCCAAATATTGAATATTAAGAAGACGAATAAAGTCCTGAGACGATACAATAGAATCTCAGGACTTTATTTAGGTTTTCTATTTTTCAGGACTGATAAATAAAAAAGTGAATAATTTAAAATAAAAATTATTTTGAAGCCGAGACTCCTGAGGTAGGGACCCAACACAGAGAAACTGTGAAACAGTTTCTACATGAAATGCAAGTTGGGCAACAGTGCTAGTCGAAGACTACAGGCTGAGACAGCACCCTAGGAAGGGACCCAACACAGAAAAACTGGTTATCTGAAATAGGTTTACAGTTTATTAATTCATAATAAACTGCATAAGATTTTCTAGCTATCAAGATAGCAGAAACTCTAACATGCAATGCAGGTTGGGCATTGGGGCCCCAGCAAAGAAAAATTCTGTCAACAGAATTTTTACTATAATGTGCAAGCTGGGGTGCGAGGCTTAAAAAATAATTATGTATCAGTCCAATTTGGAAGAGAACCTTTATTTATATGGTTCTCTAACAAATGGGACGATATTGTTGATTGTTTATATGTAGCAATCATACATACGATAGTCGAAACTACAAAGAAATTTGTAATAATGATGTTAGAAAATTTCTTCAATCGCAAATTGTTTATTATCCTGATCATCCGTTTATAATTCAAGTGTAAACATCTATATTTGAGTAGATATGTATTTTCGATAAAAATATAAAGAAAAAGGGATATATATGACAACATCATTCAGAAAGATGTAAAATAGTAGGTAATATGAATGATTAAAAATAATAAATGAATGAGGTGTATAAAATGATTTTAGTAATGTTATCCCCATTATTAATCATATTATTTATAGTAATGTCGATTTTTGAAGAACGTCGACGTAATAAAAAGAAACAACAAGAAAAAGAGCAGGCTCAATACATGCAAAATCCTCAAGATATTGATAGTAAAGAAATGCAACAAGAAGTACCTAATGATCATTTGAACAATCCTCAAGATGTAGATGCTAAAGCACTACATCATCAAGAGTCTAATAGTGATAAAAACTAAAAGTTTACTTCGTTATAATCGAGAATGGCATATTTGATAAAGGAATGAAAAAATCTATGAAGATTTTAATAATTGAAGATGATTTTGTCATTGCTGAAAGCTTAGCGATTGAATTAGAAAAATGGCATTACGAAGTTAAAATAGTAGAAGAATTCAATCATATAATAAAAGTAGTTAAAGCGTATCAACCACAATTAATTTTATTAGATATTAATCTACCATCATTTAATGGCTTTCATTGGTGCCAAGAAATACGAAAATTTTCTAGTGTACCTATTATATTTATTAGTTCACGGGTAGATGAGATGGATCAAATCATGGCCATCCAAATGGGTGGTGACGATTTTATTGAAAAACCTTTCAATTTATCACTGACTATAGCGAAGATTCAAGCACTACTGCGACGTACTTATGATTTTTCAATCATCAACCATCAGCTAGAAGTTAAAGGTTGTGTGTTATATGTTGACGAAGCAAAAATAAGTTACAACAATGACAGTATCAATTTATCATTAACTGAATTACAAATATTAAAGTTACTTTTTCAAAATGAAGGTAAATACGTTAGTAGAACGACACTGATCGAAAAGTGTTGGGAATCTGAAAATTTCATCGATGATAATACATTGGCAGTTAATATGACACGATTGCGTAAAAAAATTAAAGCCATTGGCATTGATGACTTTATCAAAACAAAGAAAAATATTGGATATAAGGTATAGAATTTATGAGAAATTTCTTAAAATCTATAACACAACAGCTTGCTATTACATTGAGTATATTAGCTTTATTTGGTTTGATTTTTTATTTATATCGTTTACCTAGTGAAGCATATATACTCACAACAAGCATGATTGTATTATTAATGGTTATTTATCTAGGTATTAAGTATTTAAATTTTGTTAAGCGAGAAGATTTAAAAAAGCGCAATGAAGAATTGGAAGAAACCCTTTATCAATTGAAAAATGCACAAATCGAGTATAAAGATAATATAGAAAGTTATTTTTTAACATGGGTACATCAAATGAAAACACCAATTACTGCGGCACAGTTATTACTGGAGAGAGATGATCCAAAAGTTATTAATCGTGTGCGACAGGAACTTATACAAATAGATAATTATACGCGTTTAACTTTGAGTTATTTGAAATTGTTAAATGAAGAGGCGGATATTTCACTGTCACAAATATCAATTAACGATTTAGTGAGACCTATTATTATGAAATACACTATACAATTTATTGAACAGCAAACAAAGATACATTATCAACCTTGTAACGACAAAGTCTTAACTGATATCAGATGGATTGCTATTATGATTGAACAAATCATTAATAATGCATTAAAATATGCTAGAGGTAAAGATATTTGGATTGATTTTGATCAACAAAAACAGCAATTACATATTAAAGATAATGGCTTAGGTATTAGCGAAGCAGATTTGCCTAAAATATTTGATAAAGGCTACTCTGGCTATAATGGTCAATCGCAAACAAATGCTAGTGGCATAGGTTTATTTATTGTCAAAAATATCGCAACACATACCAATCATAAAGTAACTGTTGATTCGGTTGTGGATGTAGGTACGACATTTACAATTCAATTTCCATATACGTAAATCTTTCATTTTTGTAAGGATACTAATAACATTTTTTTAATGATTTTAAATGTTATTAGTATTTTTTTGTTTTAAAATAAAGGTAGCATAGAAATGAGGTGCTCATATGTTACTAGAAATGAATAACGTTAAAAAAATATACGGCAAGGGTTTGAATACTAACATTGCACTCAATCATATGAATTTAAGTGTCCAACAAGGTGAATTTGTCGCCATTATGGGTGAATCTGGCTCGGGAAAGTCTACCTTATTAAATTTGATAGCATCATACGATAACTTAACTGAGGGAGATATTATTGTAGATGATATTTATCTAAGTAAGTTGAAAAGTAAAGATATTGCACGATATCGCCAACGTAAAATCGGTTTTATTTTTCAAGAATTTAATCTTTTACCTAATATGACGAATAAAGAAAATATTATCATGCCATTGATTTTAGCTAATCAATCCTACAAATCAATCATTCAAAACTTAGAATATTTAAGTAATCAACTGCATATTACTGATATTTTAGATAAATATCCTACAGAGATTTCGGGAGGACAACAACAACGTATAGCGATTGCTAGAGCTTTAATTACACAACCTATGTTGTTATTAGCTGACGAACCTACAGGTGCTTTAGATTCTCAAACGTCTAAAACGGTAATGGGATTATTACAACACATTAATGGCGATGGGCAAACAATTTTAATGGTGACACATTCCAATATTGATGCTTCTTATGCTCGTAGAGTTATTTTTATTAAAGACGGCAGACTCTTTCATGAAATATATCGTGGTGATGAAACGCAGATGACGTTTCGACAAAAGATTGCCGACAGTTTGGCACTTATTAATGGGAGAAGTGACTAATATGAAGGCGCACTTACTGAGTAAAATTATACGAAGCTATTTTAAATCACAGCGTCATATTGTTATTCCATTCGTTATAGCGATAAGTTGTTTATTCATGATTGAATATATTTTACTTTCTGTTATATTTAATGATTATATTCAAAAGATTAATTATTTATTAGTTGTCTTTATTGTTATTAGCAATATATTTTTGGCATTTTTAGCACTTGTGTTTATATCTTATGCTAATCACTTTGTGATGACATATAGAAAGCAAGAGTTTTCTGTATATATGATGTTAGGAATGCGTAGGAAAGACCTTAATAGTATAGTCATTATCGAAATGTTAATACAATTTTGCCTTATTACTTTAATTAGTATTGTGGGAGGCTATTTATTTGGAGCATTATTCTTTTTAATATTTCAAAAATTAATGGGAGAACAAGATGTATCGTTAGCGGCTTACCCATTTAATACAACTGCGATGATGATTACGCTAATTATTATTGCAATAACTATGGTGATTGTTTTAGTATTTAATTTAATTAAAATTAGGTTTCAAAGTCCGATGCTACAGCAACGAGATACTGGACAACAGACATTATCACGATGGTTAAGCTATATCTTAATTACTATAGGCAGTCTGTTATTGGTTGCCAGTTATTGTATTGCTTTACAAGATCACACAACGTTTGATTCATTTATGAAAATATGGTTGCTTTTGTTATGTGTTATTGTTGGCACTTACACCTTGTTTATAGGATTGAGTGATAGAATCATTCTTATTTTTCAGAAAATAACTTCGCTATTTTATCATCCTAAATATTTCTTAGTATTAATTGGTTTGAGACAGCGCTTGAAAGTCAATGCAATTAGTTTAGCGACGATAGCGTTGTTGTGTACATTTTTAATTGTGACTTTAACAATGACGATGACAACATATAGAGATATTGATAATGGAATGAACAAATTATTGACGAATGATTATGATGTGAAATTAGATAGTAAACAGCAGTCACTAGCTCATAGTCAGCATACAGCTCATTTATTATTAAAAGATGTCAAGAAACATGTGAATGTTGATCAACCTAAAATATATCAATCCAGTTTATTTAGAAGTAATTTTAAATTTGATAATCAGTTGATGATTATGCAACCCAAACATAATAACTATCCAGCAAACTATATTAAATTTGACGATGTCATATTTGGTAACAAAACTGTGATGGTAACAGTATTGACTATGCAAGATTACAATAAATATCATCAACCTATTGATTTGAAAAACAATGAATTGGGTATGATAACATATGTTCCATTATTTAAAAGTAAGACTGAAGTCAGTCTAAATCATCACAAGTATAGTATCAAACCTGTCACAAATAACAATTTAAATATTGTGCTCTTTCAAGACAGTATGGCATTCATTGTCAAAAATGATAAACAACGTCATCAGATATTGAAGTATTTTAATCAATCGGATAATGACATATCAACGACGATAAACTTTAATACTGCCAATCATGAATCTATATCTCAAGCAACTATCAATCAATTGGAAGACAAATATAAAATTAGCATTGCATCGAAAAATGAAATTACAATGCTTTGGAATAATTTAAGTAGTGGTCTTATATTTATGGGTGGTCTAGTATCAATCATTTTAATGATAGGGATATTTTTAATGATTTATTATAAACAGGTTTCTGAAGGCTATGAAGATCAAAAAAATTATCAAATCATGCAACAAGTTGGATTGGCAAGAGACAAGATTAAGCCAATGATACATAGTCAAATAAGATGGATTTTTTCAATACCAATGATTATGGCAATCGTTCATAGTGTGTTTGCGCTTAAAATTATTCATACAGTACTCATCATGATAGGCATTTCCAATATTAATCATTTAATAACGAGCTATATCATCGTTATAATAATTGTAAGTTTGTTGTACACACTGATTTATTGGCTAACATCAAGCATTTATGTAGCTATGCTTAAACAATATAAGTGAAAATGAATGATATCACGTAAAAATAAATAATACATTGAAGTTAAGGAGGTCATTATATGGTAAATCGTACAACAGAACGTGTAATGGTTTGGATAGGCATTGTACTTCAACTATTATCCATCATCACAACTATTTTAATTTTGCCTAAAACTTTATCAAGCGAACAAAAAAATGAAATGTTAGAGCAGGTTAAACAGCAACAACCTAACGTCACTGATATGTTTTCAATGGAACAGTTAAGTCAAATTTTAACGATAACAGTTATTGTAGGACTAGTTCTATTAATCGTTTCTTTCATCCTAGCAATCATTAGCGTCTTTGTTATCAATAAAAAGGTTAAAACGTCAGGTTCATTATTAATCATTGCCGGTGTCATAACATTTTTAACATCATTTATTGCCGGTATGCTTTATATTGTTGCGGGTATTATGTTGATTGTTAGAAAACCTAAACAACAATTTAGAAATAGTAATAATAATGATGGGTACAGTGATAGTGACAATAAAACTGATAGTTATTCAAATAGTGAGTCAACATATATGAATCAAAATAACAATCAAAGTACTCATGTGAAACACGAAGACTTTATTGAAACAGAACGTCAACGCTTAAAAGAGAAAAAAGAACAAGATCCTTATAAATATTAACACTAACGATTGAAAAATGATTTAACATCATAAATATTAAAGAGATACATCAAACGCGATAGAAAAACATCACAACATGCTATCGCGTTTTGTTATGTATTGAATAGCTAGAGACAAAAAGGGATATCTACATAATATAGTGTCACAAGCAGTAACTGTCTAAATGATAAAATATTGCTAAATCAACACTATATAACTCTAGTTAGTCTTGTTGGAGTGAATAGAAACCGTTGCAAAAGGATTACAATTGCTATAAAAAAAGTTTACAGTTTATTACTTCATAATAAACTGCATAAGAGTTTCTAGCTATCAAGATAGCAGAAACTCTAACTAGCTCTAAATGACTAGGATGGGTATCTAAGAAATAATTTTCTCAAAAAACATTTTGTCCATTCTTGTTATAAATTAGTATTAAAATTAAGTATTTTCAAGAAAGAGGTATGTAATGTATAAAATTGGAATTATATCATCACCTGGCGTAGCACATCACTATGCAGAGCGAATCATTCCAAAAGTTAAACATAAACTGAAGCAGTTACAATATGATGATTGGCATTTTGAAGTTGTTGTCGACATGATGATCGGTACCGCAGAAGATATTGATAAAGGGATGGATAAAATTGCCAATATTAAAGCAAATAAACAATGGGACTTTGCTATTGGTATCATTGATTTGCCTAATATTAGTGATGGTCAGATTGTTGTGAGCGATGTTAATCATAGTCGAGCAACTGCGTATATTTCTTTACCTTCATTAGGATTTTTAAATATCACACATAAATTAACGAAGATGATTAGTTCGTTAATGACACAATTTGTGAATAACGAAAGTGATCAGCAATTAAAGATTCATCCACTTGCACATACTAAAAAAGTTCAAAATACAACACAACATAATGAAAGCGAATATAGATATATTAATGCGACATTCGTTATTGCTTGGATTCAATTGATTTGCGGCTTAACAAGAGCAAATGAGCCATGGAAAGCCATCACAAATTTCAAAAAAATTATTTCAGTGGCTTTTGCAACGGGTACTTATGTAGCTATATTTTCAATGCCGTGGCAACTAAGCGTGATATACTCGCCTATCAGATTTATCATATTAATGATGATTGCAATTGTTGGTATGTCGTGTTGGTTATTATATGCGCATCAATTATTTGAGAGACAGACTAGTGACTCACAAAAGATATATCGAACAATTTACAATATCACTACGTTATTAACATTAATGGTAATTACATTTATTAGTTATGCAATTTTATATTTATTACTATCGATTAGCGTTACATTATTTGTTCCTAATCGTTTGTTTAATGCTTGGACTACTGCGACCTCCGCACACACTTTTAGTAATTATTTAAAATTAATATGGTTTGTTTCATCATTAGGTTTATTAGCAGGTGCCATGGGGTCTACAGTTGAAAGTGAAGAGAAAATAAGACGTTTAACATATTCGTATCGCCAATATTATCGCTATAAGCAAGCAGAAGAAGATGAACAACAACAGTTTGATTATAATAAAAAGCAAATAAAACAAAAAAATACTAGTAGTAACGATCAAAGTAATGAATGAGTAATCAGGATAAGGATGGGTGTTGTGACTCAAAAAATAATAGTAGGACTTGTTGTAGCACCAGGTGTAACTGAGAAATTGGGGCAACAGTTAACAGCTGAATTACCAGATATTTTTATTGATGAAATTGATAGTAACGTCTCGTGGGAAACCGATTTAGTCGTTGATCCGTTAACAGGATTTGCTGAAACTGTCGATGATATTTATAACGAAATTACTAACTATTACAAAGAAAAAGCGTGGCATTATGTCATAGCGATAACCGATTTACCAATGTTTGTTAATGGTCATGTTATGGCATTAGATATAAATAATGAACAGGGAGTTGCTGTTATATCTTATCCGTCATTTGGTTGGAGACCAATCAAAAAAAGAATGACGAATACAATTGTCAGTATCATAAGGAATGTACATCAATCTAATTTAGCTAATCAAGATTATGATGCTAATAATCATATTAAACATACAATGAATAAACAATTTCCGTTAGCAAAGGTTACTAAAGCTAAACAATATTTAGATGAAACAAAGTCTAAGCATACTAGATATATCGCTAATTCAAGCATTATGGGTATGTTTAGATTGATTAGTGGCATGACGTTTGCTAATAATCCACTTAAAATGATGATTAGTTTTAGTAATATTGTAGCAATTGCTTTTACAACCGGGGCATTTGGTATGGTATTTTCAACAATGTGGCAACTGGCTAATGAATTTTCAATGATAAGACTATTTAGTATTTCGATAATAGCTATTATAGGTATGCTATTGTGGATAGTTATGGCACATCAATTATGGGAACCTAATAACAATAGTCAGCATAAAAGAATCATTTGGTTATATAATCTGACAACAATTATGACGTTATTCGTAGCAATTATCATCTACTATTGTGTACTTTATATGTTATTTTTAACAGCTGAAATTATTTTATTACCATCTGATTTTTTAGGTCAACAAGTCAAACTAGGACATGCAGCTGGACCGGATTTATATTTAAGTATTCCGTGGTTTGCTACATCAATTTCAACTGTTGCCGGTGCAATTGGAGCAGGTTTGCTGGATGACCAAAAAGTTAAAGAAAGTACTTACGGCTATAGACAACGGTTAAGATATTACAATAATAAACAACGCGACTCATAAAATGATATATAAGTTTGTAAGTTAAATTAATACTTCTGGATATTTATTTGTACTCAAATATATTCAGAAGTATTTTTTGTTTTTTAAAAGAGCAATAAAATTAACTATATCTTTTATTAATTATAAAAGACTTGAATTTGTAAATTTTTAAATAAAGCTAAACTCTATTAAAGTATATTATGTTACTATACGAAAAATAATTTTATAAAATTATCTTGCGCAAAATAATAAAAGACATTATGATAACTATATTAACAAATAATGAAAATTACATATAAGTAATAATTTGTTATTTAGGAGGAAACATATGTCAAACAAAAAGAAGAACAATGTAGGATCGCGCCTAGATTTTATGCCCAATAGATTGAATAAATATTCAATCAGAAAGTTCACGGTAGGTACTGCTTCAATATTAGTAGGAGCATCACTTATTTTAGGACACCAAGAAGCCGAAGCGGCAGAAACAACTCAATCTGAGAGTTCTCCAAATACTGATTCAACTAATCAATCCACGGATAACACGACTTCTAATGTACAATCAAACAATACAACGCAAGCTACTACTTCAGATACTCAAAATACTACAACTAAGTCACCAACTTCTAACACAACAGCATCCACAGTTAATGAAAAAGTAGAAACAACTAATAAAAATGATACAAAGTTAAACGAAGACAAAAAGATAACAAATAAAGATAATGTCAATACGAATAATGACATATCGACAACTAATAACAAAGCAGAATCACCTGCTCAAAACAAGGGAACTACGGAACAAGACACAGCAAATTCATCTCATGACCAACATACCGACCAAAATCAACAAAATGATAAAAAGGTCAATGATAGTCAAAAAGCACAAAATAAAACTGTGAAAACTAATCAAGATGACACAAATCAACAGAACACATCAGGAAACAATGAACCAGCTCAATCGACGAATGATACAACAACTAAAAAAGAACAATATGCAGCCAATAAAGTAGCTGATTTAGGTGTTGATAAAAATGTACAAACTGATGTTGCTCAAAATGTGAAATCTCAAAATGATATTTCTAATTTATCTAAAGAACAGTTAGATCAAATTATTTTAGCTACAACGATTCAAAAAGATTTACAGAATCCTAATTCTAAACTTGGCTTAGATCCTTTTATAGCATTAGCGGCAACACCAGCATCAGCTTCAACTTCAACGACACCAACACCTGTTAGTCCAAAATTTAAAACTAGAATGTTTTTTGCAACACCGACACCGTCAGGTACCAATGTCAATGATAAAGTGAATTTTACTAATTTAACAATGACTACGACACAAGGTCGTACGCTAAATGGTAATCCAGATGTGTGGATAACATCAGCTGATAACATTATTATTAAAGGGAATTATCAAATTGATAATACAGTTAAAGAGGGAGACTACTTTACTGTAAAATATGGAGACTATATTAGACCAGGTGGAGGAATTGATTATTTACCAGGAAATGTAGATTTGAAAAGTGTTGATGGAGATATCGTTGCACGTGGTGATTATGATAAGGCATCTAATACCATTAAATATACCTTCACTAATTATGTAGATCAATATAAGGATATTAAAGGTTCATTTACAAGTATTAATTCTGCTAAACGTGAAAATGCCACAACTGATAAGACAGTTTATCCTATGGCTGTAACGTATGGTAATCAATCAGTTACTAATAATATAGCGGTAGAATATGGTAATAATAAATCGGATGTACTTGTTTCTGCAACAAGCTACTCTAATAACAAACAATATAATATGGTTACCTATGTTAACCAACCAGGATCAATTCATTATAATACGAAATTAACGACAGATCTTAATGGTTTCACATTAGATAAAAATAATTTTAAAATATATGAAGTATTGGATACATCTGCAATGGTTGATAGTTTCACACCTAATTATAGTGATACTAGCAAACTAAAAGATGTGACGTCATCATTTGCATCTGCTATAACAACAAACAATGACAATACACAAGCTACAATCAACTTTGGAAATATAGCTCAAAATAAACGCTATATTGTATCTCAAGTGATGACAAGGACTGGGAACGCAGATTCAGATAAAATTTCATATACTTTAACAGGTTTAGATAAAAATAATAGACCAGAGAGTGTAAAAAAAGTGAATAGTTATAGTACATCAAGCGGTACATCTACTGCTAATGGTACTGAATTAACATATGAAATTGGAGATTATGTTTGGGAAGATACGAATCAAGATGGTATTCAAAATGACGGTGGCAAGGGTATCGCAAACGTTTATGTCAAATTAACTGATGCTACAACTGGTACTGTTATTGATCGTGTAACTACAGATGCGAATGGTAAATATCTGTTTAAAAACGTACCAAATGGTACATACAAAATTGACTTCACTGCACCAAGTAACTATACTGCATCACCTGTTACAGCAGGATCAGATACTGCTTTAGATTCAAATGGTCAAACAACAACAGTAACTGTTAATAATGCTAATAACTATACGATTGATAGTGGTTTCTTCCGCAATGACCAATATAAACTTGGAGATTATGTTTGGGAAGATACTAATAAAAATGGTATTCAAGATGTAAATGAAAAAGGCATTGCCGGTGTATCTGTTGCTTTAAAAGACAGTAAGGGTCAAGTGATTGATCAAACGACAACAGATGGTGATGGTAAATATTTATTTACTAACTTAAAAAATGGCACATATACAGTAACGTTCCAACCGCCAGCTGGTTATAAAGCAACATTAGCCAATCAAGGGACCAATAATGCTTTAGATTCAAATGGTTTAGAATCAACAGCAACTATTAATTTTGCAGACAACAACACGATAGATAGTGGATTTATTAAAAAAGATAAATATAATGTTGGCGATTTCGTTTGGAACGATAGTAATAAAAATGGTATCCAAGATGCTGGAGAAGCGGGTATTGGTGGCGTAACAGTGTTATTGAAAAATGACCAAGGACGTACAATTGCTAATACGGTAACTGATAGAGATGGTAAATATGGATTTTATGACATTGAAGAAGGCACTTATACTATTCAATTTATAGAACCAGATGGATATACTTTGTCACCAACAAATGTTGGAAGTAATACGAACATCGATTCAAACGGACCAGTTGTAAAGTTAGTATTGCAAAACAATGATTATTCAAATGATTTAGGTTTATACAAAAACACAGCACCAAGTTTGGATGAATATGAGATTACTGTTGAAGATGTAAGCTATAAAAATGAAGTGCGTGAGAATAAATCACTTCCAAAAAATACCATTCAATTAGCGCAACAAGGTGAAGATGGACGCGATCGCGTATTTTATAAACAATTAGGCTACAATCCAGATTTAACAGGTAAAGATCAAAGTAAATTATTACAAGTAAATGGTTATTACTTTGAAGAAGTACGACGAGATCATCTTTATACTTCTAAAAATGCTATTTTTGAATATAATTTAGATGATAATGCTGGCGTGACAAACATTACGTATAATCCTGGCAATAATACGTATACTGTGACATATAATGATGGTTCGACAAAAGAATTACCTGGACAACAACCTAAAGGTTTAACAATAGACAATAGTTATATAAACAATAATGGAGATACTGTAGTTAACTTTAGTGATGGTTCAACAATAACTATTCCAAAAGGTAAAGATGGTGTCGATGGTAAACCAGGTGTTGATGGTAAGACGCCAACAGTAGAACAAACACCAATTACAAATGACAAGGGAGAACAAACTGGTGTTACGATTGTTGTTAAAGATGGTAATGGTAATGTTGTAAGTACTCAAAATGTCTTGAACGGTAAAAATGGAACTGATGGTAAAGACGGAGCCAAAGGTGAAAAAGGCGACAAGGGAGACAAAGGAGATACAGGAGCTAACGGTAAAGACGGCACAAATGGTGTCGACGGTAAAGATGGTAAAACACCAACAGTAGAACAAACGCCAATCAAAGATGCACAAGGCAATACTATCGGCACAACCATTATCGTTAAAGATGGAGACGGTAAAGAAATTAGTCGTCAAAATATCTTGAATGGAAAAGATGGAGCTAATGGTGCAGACGGCAAAGATGGTAAAACACCAACAGTAGAACAAACACCAATCAAAGATGCACAAGGTAATACCATTGGTACAACAATTATTGTCAAAGATGGAGACGGTAAAGAAATTAGCCGCCAAGATATCTTGAATGGCAAAGATGGAACTGATGGTAAAGACGGAGCCAAAGGTGAAAAAGGCGACAAGGGCGATAAGGGTGATACAGGAGCCAATGGTAAAGACGGCACAAATGGTGTCGACGGCAAAGATGGAAAAACACCAAGTGTAGAGCAAGCGCCAATTAAAGATGCACAAGGCAACACCATTGGTACAACTATTATCGTTAAAGATGGAGATGGCAAAGAAATTAGCCGTCAAGATATTTTGAACGGT
>NZ_PPQR01000098.1 GCF_002902085.1 Staphylococcus simiae | reverse complement strand
ATGCCCGTCTTGCACATTAATGTAAAATCCACACATGAATTTTTGATGACGGGTCCCTTGCCCAACTATGCCCGTCTTGCACATAAAAGAAAAAATTTTATTTTTAAAATTTTTCTATGACGGGTCCCTGCATTGTCTGAAAAAACTGACTAACCAGTTTTTTTGTGTTGGGTCCCTTCCACCCCGGCAAGACTGACTAGGTTTTCAAAATGGTGATTTATCAACATTTTGAAAACCAGACAGTTACTGCCAAATGCTTAAATTTAAGTGTAAAATACATTTTGTCCCAGGCTCAA
>NZ_PPQR01000010.1 GCF_002902085.1 Staphylococcus simiae | reverse complement strand
AGAGATAATTGCGCTTTTTTCATATTCAAAATACAAAAATCGGACTAATAGAAAATAATTAAAAATTCTCTATCAGTCCGATTTATTATAGAACCATTTTTAATGAACTTAAATTAATAAAGAATAAAGCATTTTATTCTCATTAATATATATATTAGAAGGGTCAAAGTCATGAACTCTGTCTTTCAATTGTAATAAATCATTATGATCTTTAAGTTGTATGCCAATAATGACAGTTCCTGTATTTTGAGAAGATTTTTTTAAGTATTCAAATTTTGTAATATCATCTTGTGGTCCTAACACTTCATTAACAAACTCACGTAAAGCACCAGGTCGTTGTGGGAAATTCAAAATAAAGTAATGTTTCATTTCTTCATAAAGTAATGAACGCTCTTCAATTTCTTTCATACGGTTAATATCGTTATTACCACCACTGATAACACATACTACAGTTTTATCTTTAATTTGACTTCTATAATTTTCAAGGGCACTAACACTTAATGCACCTGCTGGTTCTGCAACAATGGCTTGCTTTGAATACATATCTAAAATAGTTGAGCATACAGCACCTTCATCAACTTGAATGTAGTCATCAACATTATTTTTAGCGATGTCGAATGTAATATCCCCAACTCTTGCTACAGATGCACCATCGACAAATTTATCAATATTATCTAGAGTGACTACTTGTTGCTTCACTACAACTGATTCATACATACTGCTTGCACCGGCAGGCTCTACACCAATAATCTTAGTATTTGGTGAATAAGCTTTAAAGTAAGTACTAATTCCTGAAATTAAACCACCACCACCAATAGCTGCAAATAAGTAATCAAATGACACATTATCTTTGGCTGCTTGTTCAAGCATTTCTTTAGCCAAAGTTCCTTGTCCAGAGATAGTATAAACATTGTTAAATGGATCGATAAAGTTCATATCATGTGTTTTAGTATATTCTAAGGCTTCAGCTAAGCAATGATCAAAAGTATCACCTGTTAAGACAACTTCTACATTGCCATTACCAAAAAATTTAACTTGATTTACTTTTTGCATTGGTGTTGTTACAGGCATAAAGATAACAGCTTTTAAATTTAATTTTTTAGCCGTATAGGCAACACCTTGTGCATGATTTCCAGCACTGGCACATGTAATCCCTTTATTTTTAGCATCATCTGGTAATACAGCAATAGCATTATACGCACCGCGCAATTTAAATGAACGTACCCATTGTAAATCTTCTCTTTTCAAATACACTTTACAATCATATTTTTGTGATAAATAGTGATCTAATTGTAAAGGTGTTTCTTTAACGATATCTTTTAACCTTAAAAAGGCTTCATCAATATCTTTAGTTGAAACAGCAGCATTGACTGTCATATTATTCATCTCCCTTAAAGTGATTGTTCATATTTTTCTATAAGATCTTCATATTGAAGGGTAATTGCAATATCATCTAATCCATTGACTAGTTTATTCTTCCATGTTTCATCTATATCAAAATGAAATGATTGTTCATCAGAAGAGACTGTTTGATTTGGTAAATCAATTTCAATTTCTTCAAATTGAGCTAAATGTTCACGTGCTTGTTTATCTAAAACAATAGGTAGCATCGCATTTTTAGTACAATTCATATAGAAGATATCGCTAAAACTTCCCGCAATAATAATATGAAAACCGTAGTCCTTAAGTGCCCAAGCAGCATGTTCACGACTTGAGCCACAACCAAAATTATCTCCAGTAATTAAAATCGATGCACCTTTATATTGAGGTTTATTAGGATTAAATTCTGGATTATCACTGCCATCTGGTAAATAACGCCATTCATCAAAAGCAAAAGGGCCGAAGCCTGTTTTAGAAATTCGCTTTAAATGTACTTTAGGTATTATTTGATCGGTATCAATATTGTCATTAAAAAGTGGTACGACTTTACCTCTATATGTAGTAATAGGATCAATTGCCATATTATACAACCACCTTTCTAACGTCGACAAATTTACCGTTAATAGCTGCAGCTGCTGCCATTGCAGGGGATACTAAATGAGTTCTAGCACCTTTACCTTGTCGACCTTCAAAATTACGATTACTTGTTGAGGCACAATGAACACCATCAGGTACTTGGTCTGGATTCATGCCTAGACACATAGAACATCCAGGTTCACGCCATTCAAATCCTGCATCTTTAAATATTTTATCTATGCCGAGTTTTTCAGCTTCCTTTTTGACTGTACGAGAGCCGGGGACGACGATAGCTGTAATATTTGGATGTACTTGATTACCTTTAACTATATGACTAGCTTCGATTAAATCGGATAATCTAGCATTTGTACAAGAGCCTAAAAAGACATAACCTAATTCAATATCTTCAGCTTTTTGACCTGGACGTAAATCCATATAATCATATGCTCTTTTATCATTGACATCTTTAATTTCAGGGAATGGTTCACTGAAACTTACACCCATTTCAGGATTAGTTCCCCAAGTCACTTGAGGCTCGAGCTGACTGACATCTAATTCAATAACTCTATCAAAGTAAGCGTCATCGTCAGAATAAAGTTCGCGCCACTTATCTATAGATTGTTCATAATTAGTAGCATATGGGCGACCTTTGACATAGTCAAAAGTGATATCATCTGGTTGGATAATACCGTATTTTGCGCCACCTTCAATTGCCATATTACAAATAGTCATACGACCTTCCATAGATAAGCTTTTAATTGTATCACCAGTAAATTCTAAGGCATAACCTGTACCAAAGTCGACACCATATTGATTAATAAGATGTAAAATGATGTCTTTAGCATATACACCTGTTGGTAATGTACCATTGATATCAATTTTTAAATTTTTAGGTTTAGTTTGCCACAAAGTTTGAGTAGCAAATACATGTTCCACTTCACTTGTTCCGATGCCAAACGCGATAGCGCCAAAAGCACCATGCGTTGCTGTATGTGAATCTCCACAAACAATGGTCTTACCCGGTTGAGTTAAACCAGTTTCCGGACCAACCATGTGAACTATACCTTGTTCATCTGACCCCATATCGAAAATGTGAACACCAAAATCACGTGCATTTTGTTGCAATGTAGTGATTTGTTTATTGGCAATTTCGTCCCTAATATTAAAGATATCAATGGTTGGAACATTGTGATCTAGTGTTGCAAAAGTCAAATCTGGACGTCTTAATTGACGGTGTTGAAGTCTAAGTCCTTCAAAAGCTTGAGGAGAAGTGACTTCATGGATAAGATGTAAATCGATATATAATAATTGAGGTTCACCCAATTTTCCATATAATACATGTTGGTTCCACACTTTATCAAATAATGTTTGTCCCATTGACATCTCCCCCTTATTAATCATATTGTTGTAGCAAATGAGCAAATATTTGTGAAGTTGCTAATTGACCACCTAAATCTCTAGTAGTTTTCTGATTTTTAATCATATTATAGACATGTTTTTCAAGCTCATCAGCAGCTTGTGATTGGTTTAAACTTTCACGTAGACACATAGCTAAAGAAAGAATCATACCGAATGGATTTGCAATATCTTGTCCAGCAATATCTGGTGCTGAGCCATGAATAGGTTCATATAATCTTGGACCTTTATCACTAAAACTTGCAGAAGGTGATAAACCTAACGATCCAGGAATAACAGAAGCTTCATCACTCAATATGTCACCAAACAAGTTTTCACAGACAATCACATCAAATTGTGTTGGGTTGGTAATTAAGTGCATACTACAAGCATCTACTAATAAATGATTTACTTCTACATCTGGATAATCTTCACTGATTTCATTAACAATGTTGCGCCATAATCTACTAGAAGCTAAGACATTTTCTTTATCTACAGAGGTTAATTTATGACGTCGTGTTTGTGCTAATTCGAAAGCAACTCGAACAATACGCTCGATTTCAGCGCGTGTATAGGTTAATGAGTCTAGAGCATCATCTTGTGTTATGTGTCTAGGTTCTCCGAAATAAATCCCACTAGTTAATTCTCTTACGATTACTAAATCTGTACCTTCAACGCGTTCAGCTTTTAAGGGTGACAATTGACTAGTACCTTCAGTTACTATAGTAGGGCGTATATTTGCAAATAAATTTAAAGATTTACGTAATTTTAATAAACCTTGTTCAGGGCGATTATTAGGATTAGTCCATTTAGGACCTCCGATTGCACCTAAAAGAATTGCATCAGCTTGTTTACATGCGTTTAAAGTATTATCTGTTAATGGAATACCATGATTATCAATAGAAGCACCACCAAAATCGTGATGCTCTATTGTATAATCAAAATGATATTGTGCACTTATTTTTTCTAGTAACGATAGCGTGCCTGACACAATTTCTGGACCAATACCATCACCAGGTAGACTTACAATATGAAATGACATGATTAATTACCTACCTTTTCAGTATTTTCGGCAGCATATTTAGCATGTGCTTCAACATAAGCTTTACATGATGCTTGTAAAATATCATGGTCTATACCGAAGCCATTAACTTCTATTCCCTCAATCAATAAGTTAACATGTACTTCCGCTTGAGCATCTGTACCTTCAGTAAGTGAATCAATGCGATAATCAATAAGTTCGCATTGTCGATTGAAAATACGATCTACTGCATTATAAATTGCTACAATTGATCCAGTTCCAATACTAGAATCTTGGAAAGTATGGCCATCTTTGTCTTTAATTACAACGACAGCACTTTGAAGTCCACTTGAAACATATTGCAGTTGAAGAGCATCTAATTGATATAGTGCTTGATGCTCATGTTCAGAGCCTTGGACAATAGCATGGATGTCTTTATCAGACACAGACTTTTTCTTATCAGCAACAGCTTTAAATTGTTTGAATAGATCGATTTGTGCTTTGTCAGCAATATCATAACCTAATGCTTTAAGTTTCTCAGCAAACGCATGTTTACCAGATAATTTACCTAAAGGTAATTCAGTTGTACTTACACCAACTAATTGAGGAGTCATTATTTCATATGTTTCACGATGTTTTAACACACCATCTTGATGGATACCAGATTCATGACTGAAGGCATTTTGACCAACAACAGCTTTATTTCTCGGTACTCTAATTCCAGCATAACGAGAGATTAAATCAGACGTCTTTTTAGTTTCAGCAAGATTTAATTTAGTTTGCATTCCATAGTGATCATTACGCACATATAAAGCTAAAGCAACTTCTTCTAATGCAGCATTACCAGCACGTTCACCAATTCCATTCACAGTACCTTCAATACGTTTTGCGCCACCTTCAATTGCTGCTAAACTATTAGCAACTGCCATTCCCAAATCATCATGACAGTGTGCACTATAAATGATTTCTTGATCAGAACGGATATTGTCATTCAATGTCTTGAAAATATGTGCATATTCATCATGATAGCTATAGCCAACTGTATCAGGAATATTGATAATTGTAGCACCTGCATCGACTGCTGTTTGTACACACTCAATTAGGAATGGTAATTCAGTACGTGTTGCATCTTCTGGTGAAAATTGAACAACATCGAAGAATTGTTTAGCATATTCAACATGTTCTTTAATCGAAGCGAGTACTTCAGGTTGTGTCATTTTAAGCTTATGTTCCAAATGAATAGGCGATGTAGCAATAAAAACATGTATAGCTGGTTTAGCTGCATCTTTAGTAGCTTCATATACAGCATCAATATCAGATTTTTTACATCTTGCTAGCCCACATACTGTAGTTGTTGTTAAAGTTTGAGCAATTGCTTCAACTGATTTAAAACTTCCAGTACTTGAAGCGGGGAATCCTGCTTCAATAACATCGACGCCCCATTTTTCTAATTGTTGAGCTATTCTTAAACGCTCTTCAAACGTAAAATTTACTCCTGGTGTTTGTTCACCATCTCTCAATGTGGTATCAAAAATTTGAATATGACTACTCATAAATAACAACTCCTCATAGTTATAGTGGTTTATTTTTCAATACTTTTTGATTTAATAAATGGCATCATTTCACGTAATTCACGTCCAACTTTTTCAATTTGATGACCGTGTTGTTCTTCACGTAATTTGTAGAATTCTTTAAAGCCATTTTTGTTATCTTCAATGAATCTGTTACTGAAGTTTCCGTTTTGGATGTCTGTAAGTACTGCTTTCATATTATCTTTAACGTCTGGTGTAATAATACGAGGTCCAGAAACATAATCTCCAAATTCAGCTGTATTAGAAATTGAATAACGCACGTTTTCCATACCACCTTCGTACATTAAATCGACAATCAATTTCATTTCATGTAACACTTCAAAGTAAGCAAGTTCTGGTTGATAACCAGCTTCTACTAATGTTTCAAAACCACTTTGAATTAATTTAGATACACCACCACATAGAACAGCTTGTTCACCGAATAAATCTGTTTCAGTTTCTTCTTTGAATGTAGTTTCGATAACACCAGCACGTGTAGCTCCGATACCTTTGGCATAACTTAAAGCAATGTCACGCGCTTCACCAGAAGCATCTTGTTGAACACCAAATAATGATGGTACTGCTGAACCTTCAACAAATGTACGTCTAACTAAATGACCTGGTCCTTTTGGTGCTACTAAGAAAACATCAACATCTTCAGGTGGTTGGATTACTCCGAAATGAATATTAAAACCATGTGCAAATGCTAGAGCATTGTGTTTTTCTAAGTTTGGTGCAATTTCATTTTTATACACATCACCTTGAATTTCATCTGGTAAAAGAATCATAACAACGTCTGCTTGTTTTACCGCTTCAGCTACTGGATATACTTCAAATCCATCTTCTTTTGCTTTATCAAATGAACGTCCTGGACGAATACCAATAACGACATCATAACCATTGTCTTTTAAGTTTTGTGCATGTGCATGTCCTTGTGAACCATATCCAACTACTGCAATTTTTTTACCTTGTAAAGCATCTTTTGTTACATCTTGATCATAATAAACTGTTGTCATAATAAATTCCTCCATAGTAAATATAATTTTGAAAATTCTGAAATATAAAGTTAATAATGCTGTGAGATGATAACTAGACTATTTGAAATTTATATCTAATTAGCGCATCATTGGCATTAAAATAATACATAAGATAAAGATAAGTCTGTGACAAAAGCTTTCTCTATATAATATGTTGCGATTGTCAGTCAAAGACTTGATAATAAAATACTCATAAATTACGTTTTATCATTCTAGTTAGTCTGGTAGGAGTGGGCGACATGTGTCATCTAAAATCAACGTACTGGTATTTGATGACAAGCATTATCAAATTAAATTTATTGTTGTAGCACTACCAAAAATAAGTATTAGCTATCGACATAGTCATTTTAAAAGTATAGATAAAACGAATTAATAATGACATATGTTATGTGTAAAGAGACTTTTGGGGTGTTGCAATTACACATCATTATCGACTAAATCATAACACTCGACGGATAAAACATTGATTTGCTGTTTTAATTTTTGAATTAAAATATGTAGCATGTCATCATCTTCAATATTGACTTGTAATTCAATGTTCGAAACACCAGGCTGTTCAGAATGAGTAACGTGCAATGTATCGATATTGTATTGCAAGCGAACAAAAGCACTAGTGATACGGTTAAGTGTACTAACCTCATCAGCGACTTGTAATTTAATAATTCTCGTCATTATAACCCCTCCATTTCATGGTTAGATTTACCAGATGGTATCATTGGATTGACTGGTTCAGCAGGGGAAATACGAACTTCAATTAAAGCTGGTCCGTCATAATTAAATGCTTCATCCAATTGTTGTTCTAGATTTTTAGGATTATCAATTAAGAATCCTTGTACACCATACGCTTCAGCCATTTTCATGAAATTAGGTTGGTCATTAAATACTGAATGCGAGAAACGTTGATTAAAGAATTTATCTTGCCACTGTTTAACCATTCCTAATGTTCCGTTATTAATTAAGACAATTTTAACATCTAATCCATACTCTGGTAATAAGGCCATTTCTTGATTAGTCATTTGGAAACCACCGTCACCAACAAAGCACACAACTGTTTTATCTGGATTTGCAAGTTTAGCTCCAATAGCAGCAGGAATTCCGAATCCCATTGTTCCTAAACCACCGCTAGTAACCCATTGGCCATGATTTTTAAAAGGATAAAATTGTGCCGACCACATTTGATGTTGTCCAACATCTGTAGTAACAATGGCTTCACCATTTGTAATTTCACCAATGTATTCTATTGTTCGTTGAGGCTTACAAAATACATCATCAGGTTCACCATGTTTAAAAGGATGTTGTTGTTTATTATTTTGACAATGTTTGACCCATTGTTGATGTTCAGGGATAGTAATATCTCTTACAGTTAATTGTTGTAATAAATTTTTACAATCAGCAACAATACCTAAATCTGCTTTAATTACTTTGTTAATTTCAGATGGATCAATATCAACATGTACAACTTTTGCATTTGGTGCAAATTCATCGGGCTTACTCGCTAATCTATCGTCAAAACGACTACCTAAGTTAATTAATAAATCACATTCAGTTAGCGCCATATTACTCGCATAAGAGCCATGCATACCACCCATTCCTAAGAATAGAGGGTCATCATATGGAATAGCACCTAAACCAAGTAATGTTGTTGCAGTTGGAATTTGATATTGATTAACAAAATGTGTTAATAAGTCATTTGATTGAGAATGATTAATTCCAGCACCGGCTAAAATTAAAGGTTTTTTAGCTTCAGTTAAATACGAGACTAAAGTATCAACATCTTTAACGTCAGGTTCTGTCGTAACTTGATAACCTGGAATATTAAGCTCATCACATAAGTCAACATTAGTTGATAACACTCCCATATCTTTAGGGAAATCAATCACTACTGGACCTTTACGTCCAGAATTAGCAACATAGAAAGCTTCATGTACAATTCTTGGAATATCTTCAACATTTTTTACTTGATAGTTCTGTTTCGTAATAGGTGACGTCATTGATAAAATGTCTGCTTCTTGAAAGGCATCTCTACCGATACCTGGTGTTGCAACTTGACCTGTAAATACAACTAAAGGAAGTGAATCAGAGTGTGCATCAGTGATTCCTGTAATTACATTGGTAGCTCCAGGGCCACTTGTAACAACTACAACTCCTGTCTTTCCAGAAACTCTGGCATATCCTTCAGCAGCATGTACAGCACCTTGTTCATGTCGTGCTAAAATATGTTTAATCTTACCGTCATAAAAAGTATCATATAACGGTAATACTGCGCCTCCAGGATAGCCAAATAAATAATCAACATTTTCCTTTAATAATGCTTCTACCAACAGTTCTGAACCTGAGCGCATATTATCAAGCGTATCTTGTTCTAAGTATTCAGGTTCTAAAGACTCAGCCATTTTCAATGTATCAACAGTACGATTTACTTCATGTTCGGTTTTAGACATTTTAAATCATCTCCTAGGTTAGATTAAATTCTCAGGAACTTGCATAACGCCACCAGTATTAGCACTAGTAACTAGTGCAGTATATCTTGCAAGATATCCAGTTTTTACTTTTGCTTTAAACGGTTCTAATTGTTCACGTCTACGATATAGTTCTTCTTCAGGTTGATTAACATTTAAAGTTCTTTCTGTTAAGTCAATGGTAATTTCATCTCCGTCTCGAATTAATGCAACAGGGCCGCCAGAAGCTGCTTCAGGTGAAATATGACCGACTGCAATACCTCTTGTTGCGCCAGAAAAACGTCCATCAGTAATTAATGCAACATCTTTACCTAAACCTCTACCTACAATAGAAGAAGTAGGGGCTAACATTTCTGGCATTCCTGGACCACCTTTTGGACCTTCGTATCGAATAACAACTACATGACCTTCACGAACTGTATGATTGTCAATCGCTTCAACAGCTTCATCATGAGAGTTAAAACAAATTGCCTTACCAGTGAATGTTTTAATAGAAGGATCTACACCACCAACTTTAATAACCGCACCTTTAGGGGCAATATTACCAAATAATATTGATAAACCACCTTGAGCATCATATGGATTATCTAAAGGATGGATAACATCGAAATTGTTGATTTCTTTGCCTTCATTATTTTCGCGTAAAGTTTTACCAGTAACTGTTATTCTATCTGGATGTAAAGTGCCTTCTTTTTTCATTAATTCATTAATAATAGCAGGTACACCACCAGCTTCATGAACATCATGCATAGAATAAGATGAACTTGGAGCAATTTTAGATAAATATGGTGTACGTTTAGCAATATCATTGATACGTTCTAAGTCATATTCAATACCTGCTTCATTAGCAACTGCTAATGTGTGTAAGACTGTATTTGTTGAACCACCCATTGCCATATCTAAAGCAAATGCATCATCAAGTGCTTCTTGTGTGACGATATCTCTAGGTTTGATATCGTTTTTGATATTATCTACTAATTTAAAAGCTGCCTCACGAATCATTTCACGACGTTGTTCACTAACAGCTAAAGCTGTACCGTTATAAGGTAATGCTAATCCTAACACTTCCATTAAACAGTTCATCGAATTTGCAGTAAACATACCTGCGCATGAACCACAAGTTGGACAAGCATTTTGTTCCATATCTAAAAATTCCTCTTTCGAAATTGAACCTTCTTTAAAGGCGCCAACTGCTTCAAACATTGATGATAAAGTTAATGCTTTACCTTGTGCAGACAAACCTGCTTTCATTGGGCCTCCTGAACAGAAGATAGCTGGTACATTCGTTCTCATAGCTGCTAATAACATACCTGGAGTAATCTTGTCACAGTTTGGAATGTAAAATACACCATCAAACCAGTGAGCATTAATGACTGTCTCAGCAGCATCAGCAATGATTTCTCGAGATGGTAGGGAATATCGCATCCCAATATGACCCATCGCAATACCATCATCGACACCGATTGTATTAAATTCAAATGGAATAGCACCAGCTTCTCTAATAGCTTCTTTAGCAATATCAGCTAATTCTCTTAAATGTACATGTCCTGGAACAATATCAATATAAGAGTTACAGATTGCTACAAATGGTTTATTCATATCAGTTGGTTGTTTTAAAGCGCCCGTAGCATGTAACAGACTTCTTGCTGGAGCTTGGTGATCTCCTTTTTTGATCATATCGCTTCGCATTATAAATTCCCCCGTAAAAATAATTGTTTGTTAAAGTTATAACAATAAAAAAACGTCCCAATAATGATTGGGACGTTTATAAGTCCCATTCAAGCAGAAATAGGACTTAAAGCGTTTAGTAAAATCTTACTAACGTTCGAGTCCTAAAGAGTATAATAAAATAATAATATTTGATGTTGTTGGTTGATGTTGCGTATTAAGATTAGTCATTTTATTATACTCCTTCCTTGAATGGTTTATATCGTATTAATTATTTGAATTGTCTAAAAATTTGATAAACTTAATTTACTATATCTGTCTTTATGTGTCAATGATTATTTTAAATTTTCTTACAATTTATTAAGACAATTTAAAGCGTATTAAACAAAAGAAATATAACTTGAAATTTGTTACAATATATAAGTTGAATAATTAGCTTGAAAAAAAGGTTAAACAATTTGATAGATGTAATGATGTTACAGATGATGAAGTTTGATATATTTTATTGTAGTCATTTTTGAAAAATCCTACAGAGTTATGTGAAAAATGGTTGTATGCATAACAAGCTAACAAGTGATCAATCGTATACAACGGTTGTCATAAATGATTAAAAGTGGTCAATTTTAACTAAGTAATAAAGTAAATTAGGAGATAAGATAGTGATAAAAATAACAAGTTTAGATGACATGAATCAATTTGCAAACCTATTAGTAAATCAATTAGTACCAGGTGATTTAATATTGTTAAATGGACAATTAGGTGCAGGTAAGACGACACTCACTCAATTTATTGGTAAAGCAATGGGTGTTAAAAGAATCATTAATTCACCTACGTTTAACATTATAAAAACTTATAAAGGTAGCTCATTAAAATTACATCATATGGATTGCTATCGATTAGAAAATTTTGAAGAAGATTTAGGTTTTGAGGAGTATTTTGAAGATCAAGCAATTACTGTCATTGAATGGAGTCAATTTATTAAAGATTTATTACCTTCTGAGCATTTAACTATTAATATATCTGTACTAAATGATACAACGAGACAAATTGATTTAATAGCTATAGGGAAACATTATCAACAAATTAAGGAGGCCATTTATGATGAATTCACTACTCATTGATACGTCAAATCAACCTTTATCAGTGGCATTAATGCAAGATGATGACGTGTTAGCAAAAAAAACAACAGATACTAAACTAAATCACTCAGTACAATTAATGCCTGCCATCAATGAGTTATTTGAGCAGAGTACGATAACAAAGCATGATATAGATGCCATTATTGTTGCTGAAGGACCAGGCTCATATACAGGCTTAAGAATAGGTGTAACTGTAGCTAAAACGCTAGCCTTTGCTTTAAATACTGAATTATATGGTGTGTCTTCATTAGCGGCCTTAGCAGCAACAGTTAATGAACAACATAAATTGTTAGTACCTATATTTGATGCACGAAGACAAGCTGTTTATGCTGGAATTTATCAATGGCAAGACCAACAATTAGTTTCTTTAATGGAAGATCAGTATATAACAATTGAAGCACTTCTAGAACGTGTGCAAAGTTATGATCAACCGTATGCGTTCATTGGTCGAGATACACAATCACTAGCAGATTTACTAGATGGGGAAAAGATAGACCAATTACCACAAGCACAAGTAATGAAAAAATTAATAACAGAACCAGTAAATATCCATACTTTTGTACCTAAATATCATAAATTAGCAGAGGCTGAGCGTAATTGGATCAACAAGCAAAAGCACAATTAAATATTAGGGTAATGTCTAAAGATGATGTTCCTCAAGTATTTGATATAGAAAGACATAGTTTTAATGATAGCTCATGGACGGTTGATGCTTTTTACCATGAAATAGAGCAAAATACTTTTGCTAAATATTTCGTTATTGAATATCAATCACAAATTATAGGATATTTAGGGTTATGGATAGTCATTGATCAAGCACAAATCACTACTGTTGCAATTGATCATAGATATAGAGGGTTTGGATTAGGACAAATGTTGTTAGAATATGGAAAGAACTATGCCAGTCATACATGTGATGTTATGAGTTTAGAAGTAAGAGTAGATAATTATGTTGCACAACATGTCTATGAAAATTTAGGATTTCAGTATGGTGGTAAACGTAAAAATTATTATGGTGAAGGTGAAGATGCAATGGTAATGTGGGTGAATTTACATGACAAATAATAATTTAATATTAGCAGTTGAAACAAGTTGTGACGAAACAAGTGTTAGTGTCATTAACAATGGTAATCAAGTATTATCTAACACAGTATTAAGTCAAATTGACAGTCATAAACGTTTTGGAGGCGTAGTACCTGAAGTTGCGAGTAGACATCATGTAGAAGGGATTACTGCAACGATTGAACAAGCGCTTGAGGATGCTAACGTAACAATGGAAGACGTAGACGCTGTAGCCGTGACGGAAGGTCCTGGATTAATTGGTGCACTGCTCATTGGTATTAATGCGGCCAAAGCATTAGCCTTTGCTTACGATAAGCCGATTATTCCGGTTCATCATATTGCGGGACATATATATGCTAATCATATTGAAACGCCTTTAACATTTCCATTAATGGCATTAATTGTTTCAGGTGGGCATACAGAATTAGTCTATATGAAAGATCATTTGAATTTTGAAGTTATAGGTGAAACACGTGATGATGCAGTCGGTGAAGCTTATGATAAAGTTGCTCGTACGATTGATTTACCATACCCTGGAGGACCACAAATTGACCATTTAGCAGCTATTGGTGAAGATACGTATCAATTCCCACGTGTGTGGCTAGATAAAGATAGTTTTGATTTTAGTTTTAGTGGGTTAAAAAGTGCGGTCATCAATCAATTGCATAATCAACGTCAAAAGAATATACCAATTATTAAAGAAGATGTAGCTACTAGTTTTCAAAATAGTGTTGTAGAAGTACTGACATATAAAGCAATTAAAGCTTGCCAAGTCTATGGTGTGAATCGCTTAATTGTCGCGGGTGGTGTTGCTAGTAACAAGGGGTTAAGACAATCTTTAACACAACAATGTCAGGAACAAGGCATACAATTAACGATACCTAGTCCACAATTATGTACAGACAATGCTGCTATGATAGGTGTAGCTGGATATTACTTATATCAACAACATCAAGTAGGTGACCTTACATTAAATGGTAGTAATAATATAGATTTAGAAGAATATTCAATTGAATAAACATTAAAACAACGTCAATACACATAGCTATAAAAGTCTGCTTATAGCGTGTACTGACGTTGTTTTTTATGCAGTAACGACATTGTTAGTTAGCATGGTCGTCTTCAGACACGTTGTCTTTGGCACGTTGATAAATTGTTTCAGGGAAATCAGTTATTTTTAATAATTCAATTGCATTTCTGGTATTGGCCTTACCTGGTTTGATAGTGTAATCAAAATGAATATTATTATTTTCGATAATTTCATTAAAATGATAATTAATAAAACGTTGCTTTAACATATCAGCTAATTCTATATCATGAGTGGCAGCGATAACTCTAACATTAGACTGTTGATCAAGATATGACAGTACAGATTCTGAAGCGGCTATACGCTCAGTTGTATTGGTACCTTTAAAAATTTCATCAATAAAGCAATATAATTTGGATGAACTATTAATATTAACAATACGTTTAATAGATTTTAACTCTGCCATAAAATAACTATCACCAGATAAGACATCATCAGCATTAGCCATTGAAGTATAAACGTTACCAGGTTCATATGTAAATGAACGAGCCGTAGCAGTATTAATCGTTTGAGCTAAAATTAAATTAATAGCGACAGCTTTCATAAATGTTGATTTCCCAGAGGCATTAGATCCAGTAAGTAAGACATTGTTATTTAAAGTAAAACTATTAGCAACGGCATCTACAATTAATGGATGTGTCAGTTCAGTAAACTGGACATCTGTCATTTGCGTATTACGTTGCGGTTCACAATATACATCAAGTGTACGTTGATACATTGCTAATGCATAGTAATTGTCTAATTGTGCTACATAACTAAAACAATGGTTTAACTCAGCTTTATATTTATTATAACTACGCTGAATAGAATGGAAGATGAGATAGTCTAACATAAAGATCATTTTCAATAATTTTATAAGTGCACCACCAACATCTTGATCATTAATATCGGCTAATATACCAGTTAAACGACGTGCTGCTTTAAAATGACTGAAGTTAACTTCAGGGTTTGGTGTGTCTTGAATTTTAGTAATTGCATAACCCTGTTGTAGAACTTTAGAAATGTAAAACATTGATTTCAAGTCATCATCATAAGTACGTTTTAAAGTTGAAGATAAAACGATATTAACAATACAACTAGCTAAAAATAATAATAAACCAAGTTGTGCATTGATAAAGATGACTAATGCGGTGATAACTGGTAATAGTGGACATAACATGAGTAGAAAGTTACTACTGATAAATGTAATTTGATCCGGAAATTTTGGATAAACCGTTTTACCTATTAACGCTAAACGATATGCAACTTGCTGCCTAAACGCTTTATTGTTCTTAAATAATGATAACAATGTCTGATTATTAAGTTTATACATCCCCCGTAAAGTAGCATATAATCTCATTTCACCAATAGCAGTAAAGTTGTAATTAATCATATGAAAAATGTCAGACATATTTAAATCTGACCAAGTTTTGTCATCAATAAGTTGATGACTGTCATAATCATTTTTCTTTAGCTGGTATTCAGAATTATATTTTGCATTAGGTCGGATAAATGTTTCAATAGGCGACATAGTATGCCATAAATTTTCCATGTCATTAAATAAACGTTTACGACTAATTAAGCGACCAATAACTCCTACAATGATAGTTAATAATATGATAGCAATTAAAAATAGCATAAAAGTATGATTATGATTCATGATGAGCTCCTTAATTAAATTGATATAAAGTGAAAATACAAATTATTAACACAAGTCTTAATAGCATTACAAACGAATGAAAAATAATTAATAAAGAACATGTAAATAACAAATAATAATATTATTATTTCATAAATTTTTAACAACAACAACATGACTCGCATAATGATGTGTCAATAGGGAACATGCGTACTTATCAACAAACAGTTAACAACTTGTGGATAAGTTATACATATTCGTTGTTTTTATGTGGATAATCATTGGAAAAGTAAAAAATTAAGACAAAATTAGTGGGATATTACCTGTGGATAACTAGGATAACTCTGTGGATAGCCATAATTACAGTGTTTTTGATGTGAATAAAAAATTAAAAAAACTGTAAAAAAAGAACTCTAAACTGTGTATATAACACAATAAGAGTTCAAGTAAATTTATAATTTTTGTTGTAATTCTTCCCACTCTGTCATTGCTTGTTCTAATTTTTGTTCGCTATCAGATTTTTGCATAGCTAGTTCATTAGCTTTTTGTGGGTCACTAAAAATTTCTGGTTGAGTTAATTGTTGATCGATGGTTTCAATATCAGCTTCTAACGATTCTATTAGAGATTCACAATCGGAAATTTGTCTTTCTAATTTTCTTTGAAGACGACGTTGTTCTTTTTGACTATGGTAAGAAGATTCTTTGTTCATTGTTGCATGTTCAAGGTGATGATCATTATGTTGTGCATCATTTTGAGCTTGTAAAGCTTCTCGTTCTTCAATTTTTTCAATATAGTATTGATAATTACCTAAATACATCGTACCACCATCAGCTGTTAAATCGAACACTTTATTAGCGAGTTGATTAATGAAATAACGATCGTGAGATACAAAAAGTATGGTACCTTCAAAATATTGTAAAGCTTGTTCTAACATTTCTTTTGAGTCAATATCTAAATGGTTAGTTGGTTCGTCTAGGATTAAGACATTATCACGTTGTAACATTAACAGTGCAAGTTGCAATCTCGCTTTTTCGCCACCAGATAAATCATTAATTATTTTTTTGACATCATCTTGTACGAATAAAAATCGACCTAAGACAGCGCGAATATCTTTTTCATTCATGTCACGATATTGATCCCATACATAATCTAAAATGGTCTTATTAGATTTAAATTCAGCTTGTTTTTGATCGTAATAGCCGATTTTTAAGTTGGCACCGAAGTGAATATCACCACTAAGCTTTTGTTGTATGCCAGCAATCGTTTTAATTAATGTTGATTTGCCTATACCATTTGGTCCAATAACGGCAATATGATCACCTTTAGACACTTCAATATTGATAGGTTTAGTGATAGGTGAGTTATAGCCGATTTCTAAATTTTTAATATGCATGACGTCATTACCAGTGTTACGATCAAAGCCAAATTGGATGTTAGCACTTTTGGCATCTAACATTGGTTTATCAATACGTTCCATTTTTTCCAACATTTTACGTCGACTTTTAGCCATACCACTTGTCGAAGCGCGTGTAATATTTTTATCAACAAATGTTTCTAAGCGTTTTATTTCATCTTGTTGACGCTCATATTCTTGCATGCGTTTGTGATAGTATTGATCACGTTGAGCAATAAATTGATCGTAGTTACCAATGTATTTTTTAACGCCACCAAGGGCAACATCGTATATTTGCGTAACAATTTTATCTAAAAAGTAACGGTCATGACTGATAATAACAATTGCACCTTTGAAATAACGTAAATAATCTTCTAACCATTTCGTTGTTTCTAAATCAAGGTGATTAGTAGGTTCATCTAATAATAATAAGTCGGGTTCATTTAGCAGCATTTGAGCTAATGATAATCGAGTTTTTTGGCCGCCGCTAAAATCGTTAATAGGTTTGTCAAAATCTTCTTCAGTGAAATTTAAGCCATGTAATACCGTCTTAATTTTACTTTCATATTGATATCCTTCTAATTGTTCAAATTGGTTTGTCAAAGACTCATAGCGTTCCATATGTTCACTATATTCAGTGGTATCATAGTCATTGGCATGCTGTGCTAACCAATCCGTCTCTTGTTTAATTAATTGTTCCATTTTTTTAATATGGTTGAATGGTTTTGACATTTCTTCAAAGACTGTAGCATTTGAATTTAATGTCATTTGTTGAGTTAAATAGCCAATTTTTAAATTTTTAATTTTTGAGATAGTACCAGTATCGTAGCCTTCAACACCAGCAATTATTTTCATTAATGTTGATTTACCAGCACCATTTCTACCAACAATACCGATACGTTCACCTGTTTTGACTTCAAAATCAACATCAGTAAAAATATCTTCACCATCGAATGATTTTGCTATATGATTAAGTTGTAAAAGTATCATTCAATCGTCACCTTTCGTCTATAGTCAACATATTTCATAAATACAGTATGATAAAAAATGAATACATTACTTTCTATTTTACAGTATTAGAACTATACTTGAAACTAAGATATTTATTTTTAAAAATTAATAATGTATAATATTTAAGTATTCATTGCAATCAATTGTTTGTTTATTAATAATTTTGCATTCACGCTCTACATCGTTTGAATACAGAAATAGAAGTTCTTTCAAACTCTAAGGAGGAAATAACGAATGACTGACCAAGTTAAAATTCCTCGAGCAACTTTAAAACGTTTACCACTATACTATAGATTTGTTAGCACATTAAAATCTAAGGGTGTTGATCGTGTGAACTCCAAAGCGATTAGCGAAGCGTTACAAATTGACTCGGCTACAATTCGTCGCGATTTCTCTTATTTTGGCGAATTAGGTAAAAAAGGTTATGGCTATAATATTGATAGTTTATTAGAATTTTTTAAATCAGAATTAAGTGAGAGCGATATAATTAAGATTGCTATCGTTGGTGTCGGGAATCTGGGGAAAGCATTGCTTACATATAACTTTTCTATACATGATGAAATGACTATTACGGAAGCTTTTGATATTAAAGAAGATGTCATAGGTCAAAAAATTGGTAACGTTGTTATTAAAGATAATAATGAACTAGCCTCAACATTGAAACAGCAAGACATTGATGTAGTTATTTTAACAACGCCTGAAAGAGTTGCACAAAAAGTAGCAGATCAGATAGTTGCATCTGGTGTGAAAGGCATTTTAAACTTTACACCTGGTCGCATTAATACACCCGCAGATGTTCAAGTACACCAAATTGATTTAGGTATTGAATTACAATCACTATTATTTTTTATGAAAAATTATAGTGAATAACATAGACTATTAAATAATTACTTAAATAGGCAGTGTTCATCATTTAAATATGAAGGACATTGCTTTTTTATTGGATTTATTTGGTTATCGGTGTCAGTTTACTTTCATTTAGGATTGCCATTTATAATAGAATCGATATCAATTTGTAATATAGGTCGAAAAGGGATTTAAAGTTACTTTATGTTGTGTTTGATTTTAATTTTTGTAACATACAAACGACATTTTTAGTCTCTACTAATCTATTAGTTTTAACATTATAATTTACGATACACAATTATGAACCACACATTTATTAGTTATCATCATATCGAGCTGTCATATATCATTTTTAAATTATTTTGCTATTAACTCAGTCTCAGGTTGAAAACATAAATTTCTTCAATTATAATACTTAGTAAACATATCGGAAAAAGGTGATTGAATGATTTGGACAATTGTTAGTGGTCTTATTGTTGGCATTTTATTAGGTTTTGTTATGCAGAGAACACGCTTTTGCTTAGCAGGTGGATTTCGTGATATGTATGTACAGAAAAGTAATAAGATGTTTTATGCCTTACTTATCGCTATAACGATTCAAAGTATCGGCTTATTGTTATTAACTCAACTGGGAATCATAACAATTCCACCACATAGTTTTCCAGTTATCGGTACGGTCATTGGATCATTTATTTTTGGCGTAGGTATTGTATTGGCTGGAGGATGTGCGACAGGAACATGGTATCGTGCAGGAGAAGGACTCATTGGTAGTTGGGTAGCTTTAGTACTTTATGCTTTCACAGCTGCAATAACTAAAACAGGTATATTATTACCAGTGATGACATTTATTAATCAACCTACCAATGTTAATAGTGATATCTCACACACAACAGGCATTCCTATGTGGATACTAGTAATATTATTAACCGTTATTACAGTATGTCTTGTAATTAAAACGTTAAAACGACCTAAACCTAAAACGGCAGTACCAAAGTTACAACAACGTTATTCAGGATTAAGACATTATTTATTTGAAAAAAGATATCACCCATTTGTTGCTGCAGTCGCTGTAGGGTTGATTGCTTTAATTGCGTGGCCAATGAGTGAGTCAACAGGACGTCCATATGGATTAGGTATTACTACACCATCTGCGAACTTAATTCATTTTTTGATATCTGGAGATCGACAATTTATTGATTGGGGTGTCTTACTTGTTTTAGGAATCTTTATCGGTTCATATATTGCTGCAAGAGGTGCAAGAGAGTTTAAGTGGCGCTTACCAGATAGAAAAACAATTAGGAATAGTGCCATTGGAGGTATCTGTATGGGCTTTGGCGCCTCGGTTGCTGGTGGATGTTCGATTGGTAATGGGTTAGTAGAGACTGCAACGATGTCTTGGCAAGGATGGATTGCTTTAGGATCAATGATACTAGGTGTGTGGACAATAAGTTACTTTATATTTATTAGACCTATGAGACAGATAAATAAACAACAGACACAAACGATGAGTCAAACACAAACAATTTAGGAGGGTGTTTAAATGTTATATGAACTTGGGACAGTTGGTATGGTTTGTCCATTCCCACTTATTGAAGCGCAAAAGAAGATGACAACTTTAGAAATTGGTGACGAATTAAAAATCGATTTTGATTGTACGCAAGCAACAGAAGCTATTCCTAATTGGGCAGCTGAAAATGGTTATCCAGTAACGAACTATGAACAATTAGCTGATGCATCATGGACGATAACGATTGAAAAAGCATAAATGACAACAGTAGTTTGAAATAAATTATTTAATCAAAACCATACCTCAACAGGTAACGACCATATCACTGTTGAGGTGTTTTTTGTTAGAAAATATGACATGCTAGGTTATATTTATTGACCGATTTTTGCACTTTTTAAATTGTCAGATTATTATGACAATAAGGGAGTGATACATATGCATATTAGTGATACAATATTTTTATTTTTATGTACATTATTAGTTTGGTTGATGACCCCCGGGTTGAGTTTATTTTATGGTGGGTTAGTTCAATCCAAAAATGCTTTGAACACAGTGATGCAAAGTATGGCTGCAATTATTTTAGTGACATTTGTTTGGATAACTGTAGGATTTACGATAAGTTTTGGTCATGGTAATTTGTGGTTTGGTAATTTGAATTTCTTGGGACTTAATCATGTTGGATTTGGTATTGATAAAGACATCAGTCCTCATGTACCTTTAGCATTATTTATGTTGTTTCAAATGATGTTTTGTACAATTGCGATTTCAATTTTATCTGGTTCAATTGCAGAAAAAATGAAATTTATACCGTATCTAATCTTTGTAGTCATTTGGACAGCTTTAGTATATAGTCCAGTAGCTCACTGGGTATGGGGCGGAGGTTGGATTAATAAGTTAGGCGTACTCGATTTTGCAGGTGGTACAGTCGTACATATCACATCAGGAGTTTCTGGATTAGTACTGGCAATTATGATAGGTAATCACAGTAAAGATGACATACCAACACCTCATAATTTGATTATTACTTTGATTGGAGGCATTTTCGTATGGGTAGGTTGGTATGGTTTCAATGTTGGTAGTGCTTTTACATTTGATCAGATTGCTATGCTTGCTTTTACAAATACAGTGCTTGCTGCAAGTGCTGGAGCCTTTGGATGGTTACTACTGGAATATTTATTTAAACATACAACAAGTCTGCTTGGTTTATTATTAGGTGTATTAGCTGGATTAGTTGTGATTACACCAGCCGCTGGTTATGTAAGTTATCTGAGTGCAATCATTATGGCCGTAATTGGTGGTGCTAGTTGTTATGTCGTTATAAATTATATAAAAGTTAAATTAAAGTATAATGATGCTTTAGATGCTTTTGGTATACATGGTGTGGGTGGAATTATTGGTGCGATATTAACAGCAGTATTTCAAAGTAACAAAGCTAATCCTGATATTGATAACGGCTTTCTTTATACAGGAGATATACATATATTAGGCGTACAAATTTTATGTGTCAGTGCAGTAATTATTTTTAGTATTATTATGACTTATGTGATTGCACGTACTATAAAATTATTTGCACCATTATCAGTAACTAAAGAAGAAACCAAAATTGGCTTAGATAAAATTGTACATGGTGAACACGCCTATTTTTACGGCGAGTTAAATCGTTTTAATCGTCAAATTAAAAGATGATTATCACCTAAATCATAGTAGAAAAAGAATAATGATTAAGAGATTCTATTGGTAAGTCCTTAGAATCTCTTTTTAGGTTGGAATTGACAAAGCTAACATAAAAAGTTACTTAAAGCGGTTACAGATATGCTAAAATATACACAAGTGCTACAAAAAATGACAGGTGATTAAAATGAAGACGATTTCAGACATTGCAAGAATTGCAGGAGTATCTAAAAGTACAGTTTCAAGATTTTTAAATAATGGTTCAGTTAGTAAAGAAACCAGCGAAAAATTAACCAAAATTATTGCAGATAACGATTATCAGCCCAACCAATTTGCACAAAGTTTGAGAGCTAAACAAACTCACCTCATCGGCGCAATCATTCCAAGAATGAATTCCTTTGCCGTTGACGAGACGGTTAAAGGGTTAGCAGTGCAATGTCAACAATTGCAATCACAACTATTATTGAACTATACAGGATTGGATATTAATGCTGAGATTACAGCGTTAGAAACATTTGCACGTAGTAAAGTTGATGGTATTGTCTTAATGGCAACTGACATCACAGATCAACATATAGAGGCCATTCAAAAAATTGATATTCCAGTTGTTATTGTAGGTCAGCAACATGAATTATTGCATAGTATTATTCATAATGATTATATGGCTGGGCAAATTGTTAGCGAATGGATAGGTCAACAAGGCTATAAAGATGTAGAAGTGTTTAGTGTTAGTGAAAATGATATCGCCATAGGTATAAATAGAAAAAATGGTTTATTAGATAAATTACAAGAATATCATATTAAACCTCGTGTTCATGAAACCGTATTTAACTATATGGATGCAAAGCTAGATGTGTCAGCAAAACTGCAACATATTAGTTATGCAGATGCAATTGTTGGTGCTACAGATACGATAGCATTAGCTATATATAAATATTGTTCGGATAACGATACGCAACTTAAACCACAACAAGTTTATGGTTTTGGTGGAGATCCTATGACACAGTTAGTATCACCTTCAATTAAGACGGTACATTTTAATTATTTTGAAGCGGGACAACGCGCGATTGAAGAAATTCAACAGTTATTAAATAAAGAACATCCGCCTTATAGCGTCACAATAAATGTTAAAGCATAGGCGCTTTATTTTTGAATTTATTTTGGAACCGATACCAAATGTATTATAATAAGAATGAATAAATCATAAATGATGTGTTAAATCTTTGTTATAATAGATGATAATTGATTAAAACATAATCTATTAAAGGAGGACTGTACAACAATCATGACAGATTGGACAAGAGAAGAGAGATATCGACGTATAGAAGATGTTGATGTAGCATTTTTTAAAGACTTAAAACGTAAAGTCGATCAATCAAAATTTAGACAAACGTTTCATATACAGCCAGAAACTGGGTTATTAAATGATCCAAATGGTTTAATTTATTATAAAGGGACATATTATGTATCCCATCAATGGTTTCCATTAGGCGCAGTTCACGGCTTAAAGTATTGGTATAACTATACTAGTAAAGATTTAGTATCATTTGAGCCGCATGGTCCTATATTAAAGCCAGATACTAAATATGATAGTCATGGAGTCTATAGTGGTAGTGCTTTTGAATATAATGACCATTTATATTATATGTACACTGGCAATCATAGAGATAGTGATTGGAATAGACATTCAAGTCAAATGATTGCACGTATGGCAGAGGATGGTACAATTGAAAAGTTTCCCAAACCCGTGATTAGTCAGCAACCAGAAGGATATACGAGTCATTTTAGAGATCCGAAAGTCTTTAAAATTGATGATCGATATTATGCCATTTTAGCTGCTCAAAATAATGAAGAACAAGGTCGATTATTATTATATGCCACAGATGATATTGTAAATTGGAAACTACTAGGAGAAATCAAGACACATTTAACAAATTTTGGCTATATGTGGGAATGTCCCGATTACTTTAAATTAGATGGTTATGATGTTATGTTGATGTGTCCGCAAGGCTTAGAAGCTGATAATGACAAATATCGTAATATTTATCAATCCGGTTACATGATAGGCGATTTTGACATTGATACGTTAACATTTGACCATCAATCATTTATTGAATTAGACCGTGGATTTGATTTTTATGCACCACAAACGTTTACTGATGAAAATGGTCAACGTATTTTAATCGGATGGATGGGATTACCTGAAATAGAATATCCAACTGATCAAGAAGGTTGGGCGCATTGTTTAACAATACCAAGAGAATTAACAATAGAAGACGGTAAATTAAAGCAACGTCCATATAAAGCTTTAGAGAAACTACGTCATAATAAAGAAACAGCATTAGGATATGCCAATAAATTTACCCGTAAATTACATCCATATGAAGGTAAACAATATGAGTTAATCATCGATGTATTAGAAAATGATGCTACAGAAATTTATTTTGAATTACGTACATCTAAAACAACTTCAACAGTGATTGCTTATAATAAAGAAGAAAATAAAGTGACATTTGATAGATCAGAAAGTGGTTTATTACCAGCCAATGTAGAAGATATGACAAGAAGTACTGTGCTAGATACACCATTAAAAAAATTACAAATTTTTGTTGATACTTCAAGTATTGAAATATTCTGTAATGATGGCGAACGAGTACTTTCATCAAGAATTTTCCCAAGTGAGGATGCTATTGGCATTAAGACATCAACTGAAACTGGACAAGTTTATTTACAATTTACCAAATATGACTTAAGGAATGATATTTAATGAGACGTTTATATGCTATCGGTGAAGCATTAATCGATTTTATTCCCAATACAACGAATGTAAAATTAAAAGATGTAGCTACATTTTCTAGACAAGTTGGAGGTGCACCTTGTAATGTTGCATGCGCAGTTCAAAAATTAGGTCAGCAAGCGCATATGATTACACAATTAGGTAATGATGCTTTTGGTGATCGTATCATTGAAACAATCGCTGACATTGGAGTTGATGTATCGTATATTAAACGTACAGATGAAGCTAACACAGCATTAGCTTTCGTTAGTTTAGCTGAAGATGGACAACGTGATTTTTCATTTTATCGTAAACCATCTGCAGATATGCTATATCATGAAGATAATATTGCAGAATTACAATTGACTTCACAAGATATTATGCATTTTTGTTCTGTAGATTTAGTTGAAAGTCCTATGAAACAGGCGCACCATGCGATGATTGATAACATGCTTGCTGCAAAGGGTACAGTAGTCTTTGACCCCAATGTACGTTTACCATTATGGGATGACCCAGAAGATTGTCGTCGCGCTATATTGGAATTTATCCCTTACGCTCATATAGTTAAAGTTTCAGATGAAGAGTTAGCGTTTATAACAGGTATCAAAGATGAAGACGAAGCGATACAGTCATTATTTAAAGGTAATGTTGAAGTAGTCATTTATACTAAAGGTAAGGACGGGGCAGTTGCTTACTTAAAAAATGGACAAACTATCAGTCATGAAGGATTTAAAGTAACAGCTGTTGATACAACAGGTGCAGGTGATGCATTTATTGGGGCTGTCATTAGTAAATTGTTAGCATCAAATACTAAAGATTTGACTACGTTATTTGAAAATGAAGGTCAAGAAATTTTAGCGTTTAGTAATAAAGTGGCAGCAAAAGTAACAACTGAATATGGAGCTATCGAAAGTTTACCAACGTTAGCAGAAGTTATAAATTAAATTTAAACGTTACAATTTTTAATTATAACATCAAAAAGAGACCATCAATGTACAAGTCATTGATGGTCTTTTTGATGCTTTTAAACCGTGTTAATGTATGACTTTCAGCATCAAACTATATTTTTTTAATATTTCGCACTGAAGCATAACAATGTTCTTTATTTTTGAAGTAAACGATACGTTCTTTAGAGTCTATAGATTCAATGTTGTGACGATTGACAACGAAACTATTGTGACATCGGAAGAAACGATCATCTAATTGACTCAATTCTTTTAAATTACCATAAAATTCAATTTGACGATTATCTAAATGTGCAATTAAGCGATGAGATTTCGTCGATGATTCGAAGAACATAATATCATCATATTGAACATAAACAGAATTACTACCACGCTTAAGTTCGATTGTTTCAACGTTACTTTCTTTAGATAATAATTGTAATCTCGTATGCGCAGTTTCAAGGCAATCAATAATTCTAGTTTTTAACTCTGCAGGGTCATCTTTAAAGATAAAGTCCATGGCAGCCACTTTATAGACAAAAGTAAGATAAGTTAGTTCACTATGACTAGTAACAAAGATAATATTACCAACGGGATCATGTTTACGTATTTCACTACCTAATTTGATACCGTTAATATCAGAGGCTAATTGTATATCTAAAAAGTAGCAACCAATATCTGTCATATTTTTAGAATGTTCAAGTACTTCATAAGGATCATCAGTTGCCAGAGCAATTTCCATTGGTTTTTCTTCTATCATAATGTAATTCTTAATAATTGTTACCATATTTTCTCGTTGTTTTGGGTCATCTTCACAAATGAAAATTTTCATAAGCACACATCCTTACGATTGGTTATTAATAATTTCAACTTTTTGAATAAAGAAGCCATTTTCAATAGTTGTATCTAATAGTACATTATCTGATTTGTCGGCAATTTCTTTTAATGTTGATAGGCCTAAACCTCTGTTTTGACCCTTGGTTGAAAAATTCTCTTGGAACAATTCATGAATTCGTGGAATATCATCGCGACATTTATTCATCACGATAAAAGTAATCGTGCCACTATCTTCTAAAAAGGCAACACGAATAATAGGGTCATCAATTTCATTCGATGCTTCAATGGCATTGTCCAAAATAATTCCTATACTTCGACTTAAATCAATCATATTCATATCGATATGATTCATTTCTTCAGGTACTTCGATGCTAATTGGAATGTTCATTTCTTGTGCCCGCAATATTTTGGCAGTGATTAAGCCTTTAATTTCACGAATTTTTAAATTTTCAATACCGTTAAGTTTGATAGCATTCATTTGAATATTATCCTTCATAGGTACAATATTTTGATTGAAGTAGCGACGTAAACCAGGCATATCATCTTCACGGATATATTCAGAAAGTGTACTAAGAATATTAATATAGTCATGACGGAATTTACGCATTTCGTTATTAATTGCTTCAATACGCAATGTATATTCATAGTAAGTTTCAATTTCTTCTTGATTACGCTTATATTTCATTTCTTTTAGTGTGAATTGTGAAAAAATGAAAATAATAACACACATGAATAGGATGATACCTAAGAAGAAAATTGAATAGTTTTTTAATATTGCTGATTTATCACTATCAATATGAGAATAAGCATAGAAAAAACATAAGATAATGAAAGCAACAATTGCAATTAAAGATAAATATGTTTTATTAGAAGCTAGATATGTATTTTTTAAGCGATTAATAATTAATTTGATTAAATAGGCTAAGCTAATTGGAATAATAGTAAATATCATTATATAGGCAAAGACCAAGAAAAAGGTACTTTTAGAATTTGATAATATAGATAAAAAGACAATTAAATTAATATAGTTTGTTACATACATAATTAATTGACTTAATAAAACAGTTATAACGGCATAAGCTTTTATTTTTGTATAGAAAAATAAAAGCATTACAATAAATACTAAAATTAAAATTATGTTACCAAAAAAGTAATGTAAAATAGTAGAAGGGATTATAATTGCTAAAATAATAGCATAATCCCTTTTACTATAATGAATGTCACTAATGATTTTTGTTATTAAAAAGATTAATACAATTTGAAGAATAGCTAATGGAAAAAAATTTAAAACATCCATATTTTTCACACTTTCTAATTATTTATTCATGTAATTTAGTTAATTCTTCAGGTACTTCTGGTTCATCATACCATAATGAACATAAAGAATATGCTGCAACATTGCCGACTCTTTCAATAATAAAAGTAAATAAATTTAAGAATAAGTTAATTAATGTAGCCATTATGTTTCCTCCTTAGTAAAGAAAATAGGTAATAGTGAAATACATTCAATTAACAACCCTAAAACGATTAATTGTGCAAAAGGTTGTTTAATCATTAATGATAATATAGAAAGTATAATGTATATAGATATGGAAAATATTCTTTTCCTATTAACTAAGCGTTTGGGTATAGGTTGCTTTTTAGTAGCTGCTGGTGCATAAGTGACAACTATGACTAATCCTATAAGAGTCAATATATAATAAATCCACATATTAATGTCTAGATGAATTATTAGCCAAGGTAATAATATGAAAATAATAATATTTTGGATATAGCATAGCAATGCTGATTTAGCATGAGCACCATGTGCGTGGAATCGCAGCATCATATAAGCAATGTGCATAACTAATGTATACCAAAACATATGCATTAATATGGCGATACCATAAGTAACAATAGTCTTATTTATGTTACTTACTACAACTTGCAAACCTAAACGTATTTTCAGAAACTGTATATGATCTAAATTGTTTCTTTTTTGAAGATAAGTGGCAAATTGGTTTATTTTGTTGTCAATGTAGTTCAATTTGTCACCACTCTCCTTAGTCACATTATACAATTTGGTACAACCTTTTTTGCTAAGAATGCCTAACTGTTGAAAAAGTATACTTAACTGTTAAAAGTAATTTATAAATAATATTTTAGCATAAATAAAATAACAGTTAAGAATAAAAATTGATTAGTTACGAAAGATTTAAAAAACTATACGAAATTCATGTTTTAATATAAATAGATCACAGAGATGTGATGGAAAATAGTTGATGAGTTGTTTAATTTTAAAGTTTAATCTTACTTACATTAAGGAAGGAGTGATTTCAATGGCAGCAGATATCATTTCAACAATCGGTGACTTAGTAAAATGGATTATCGACACAGTAAATAAATTCTCAAAATAAGAAGATTAATGTTAATTACTTAGAAATTCCATTTCGTATAGTACAATGATGATTTGTTATGAAGACTTCCCAACTTGATAACAAACACTATACTAATGAGTGAGTAGCATTTGTTAGTAAGCGTCAACATTATTTGACCACGTACTATGTAACATACTACTTAACAGATACGTTAATTAGTCATAGCAAATATGCTATTGTAAACAATATCGATTTATCATTATTGATAAAATTTTTTTCATAATTAATAACATCCCCAAAAAATAGATTGAAAAATAACTGTAAAACATTCCCTTAATAATAAGATTTAAGTCGCGAGCCCCTCCCAAGCTCGCGACTTTTTATTTATATAAATTGACTTTGATACTGTCAAATACTGGAATAGCTTGCCTTTGTTGTTCTACTTTTTCTAAATTTACATCAACTGTTAAACAATTGGGGTGTTGATCTAAAGAAGCTATCGTTTCTCCATTAGGATCAATAACGATAGATTGACCAGCATATTCAGTATATCCATCAAAGCCACAGCCATTAATCCCAATAACATACATATTATTTTCAATCGCTCTAGCTTTTAACAAAGCATGCCAATGTTTGACACGTGCAGTAGGCCATTGAGCAACATAAAAAGCAATATTAGCACCTTGACGTGCAGGATATCTTAATATCTCTGGGAAGCGTAAATCATAACAAATTAATTGTGTTACTAGAGTACCGTTAGAGAGCTTGAAGGCTTCAGCAGCATGTTGCCCGGCCGATAAAAATTGAGGTTCATTAAGCATTGGGACTAAATGAACTTTGTCGTAAGTATTAATTAGTTGGCCAGCACGAGTGACTGCAAATGCAGTATTATACTTTTGGTTATCTTTGATGTTAGATACCGATCCAGCAATAATATCAACATGGTAAGTTAATGCCAAATTTTTTATAAATGCTAAACTGCGTTGTAATGATTTATCAGCTGTTGCATTCAAATTTTCTAAATCATAGCCGTTATTCCACATTTCAGGTAAAGCAACTACTTCGGTATCATCGTCAATATAAGTGTTAAAATAATGTAGTATTTGCTGTTCATTTTTGTCCGTGTCACCAAAAACAATAGGTAATTGCAATATTTGAATTTTCATCGAATCACATCCTCTAATGTTATTATATAAAACTTACTAAAAGTTGTTACAAAACGCAAAAAAAGCTAAAGATGTCATGCACCTTTAGCTTAAAATTACTAACTTATAGTTGTTAAATAGGATTCTCTATTTTTTTAGGACTGATAAATAAAAAGTGAATAATTTAAAAATAATTATATATCAGTCCAATTTGGGAGAGAACCTTAAATATTTATGTTGAACAAAGTTTATTTTCTAACAAAGAAACGATCTTCAATTGGATTGAATTCTTTTTGACCAGCTGGTTCACGTACATCACCAAATGGCATTTGAGCTACTAATTTCCATGATTTTGGGATGTCAAAATCATTTGCAGTAGCTTCATCTACAATTGGGTTATAGTGCTGTAATGATGCACCGATACCTTTAGTTGCTAAAGCTGTCCAAATTGCATATTGATGCATAGCATTAGTTTGATTAGACCAAATTGCAAAGTTGTCGTAGTAACTTGGCATTTGTTCTTGTAAGCCACTTACTACATCTTGGTCTTCATAAAATAAAATTGTACCATAAGAATGTTTGAAATTATCTAATTTTTGACGCGTAGGTTCGAAATCACGATCTTCACCCATAGCTTCTTTTAAAATACCTTTTGCATTTTCCCAGAATTTATCTTTATTATCATTTAATAGTAAAACAATACGTGTTGATTGAGAATTGAATGCTGACGGAACATGTTTGATTGCATGTGCAATTAATTCCTCTAATTCATTATCACTAATAGATAGTGTTTCTTTTAAGCTATAAACGGAACGGCGTGCTTCCATAGCTTCATTAAAAGTCATTTCTTTATTATCGTTACTAAATAATCCCATAAATTAAGTCTCCTTTATTGTTAATCCAAATTAATTAATACACTAAGTATAAATTTTATACTTAAAAAAGTAAAGCGATAATTACGAAAGTTTCAAGAATATTAATATTTATTTTCAAATTTCATATATAAATGCAAATACTATCAATCTTTAATATACTTATGGTGAAGCTTAATTGATAAGTGGGGGTGACTATACTTAATGAAAATAAATAAAATAGCCAAATCATTGTTATTGGTTAGTACGATTACGCTAGGGAATGTCACTTATAGTACAGTCGCTGACGCCGCTACTAATGAAACAGCAGTCAACGAAACATCACAAAATAATGATGATAATGAAATGGATAAGCCAGTATCTGATAATGATATTGAGACAACTCATCGCAGTATTAAAAATGCTTCAGATAACGAGAATTCAAGGGAAGAATCTCAAACTCTTAATAAGCAAGATAATAAAAATAACCAGCACGATAGTGAAGGTACACAAGACACTGGGAAAAAACCGTCTAACCAAGACAAAGATGAAAACAATAAAGGACAATCAAATAACGATAACGATAGTGGTTCACATAATATAGACATAGAGAATCAAAATGGACATTATACTGATGATTCAAAAAATGATGGCAAACCCAATCAACCTGATCCAGATGTAAAACCTAGGCCACAACCTAATGGCTCAAGTAATAGCCAGCAAAGTGGTAACCATTCTAATAACTCAAATGCACATCAATCTAACCAATCGTCCAATCCATCTCAAAATCATTCTCAAAACCAACAAGGAACAATCAATAATGGTTGGAACAATAAGTCAAATCATCTTAGCTCTAGTGGTCCACAACAAGGATCATATTCATCTGGACAACTGACAACTTCAAATAATAATCAGCACTATAGACAGATGAATAATGTCGACCAAAGTCGATTTCGTGCCATAGCGACAGGTGCTTCAAAATATAATCCATTTATCATTAATCAAATTAATAAATTAGGTGAAGATAAAGCAAACATCTCAGATAGCGATATTTATCATATCGTTCGTAAACAAAACTTTAGTGGCAATAACACTTTAAATGGACTTCAACAACGTACAGATTATTTTAGATTCCAATATTTCAATCCACTAAAGGCCAATAGATATTATGACAATTTGGATGAGCAGGTATTAGCGTTAATCACCGGTAAAATTGGCTCCATGCCTGACTTAAAGAAACCTCAAGATAAAGATAGTCATAAAATAACTAAAAAACAGCAACAGGGTGATACTAAAATAACTAAAGAACAACAGAATAATAATAAATCAGCAACTATTAATACCGATAATAAAGGTTGGATTATAGGGACATTAGGTATGATTGTAATAGTTGTCATTGTGCTCATTTTGTTGTTTTTAAAAAGAAGAGCTAAAAAAGAAACGTGATTGCAGAAATCACGTTTCTTTTTTAGTGAAATATTAAATGTAAGATAACATTGGCTTGTTCTTGCATCTTTTGTAAACGATCTGCTCCAATAAGTTGGAATATAACAACAATACCATTTTGAAGCATATGAATGATGATTGGAACGGATAAACGTTTTGTCCATACATAAGCTAATGAGAAAACGATACCCATACCAAAATATATAGGTATAAACTTAAAATCTTGATGTGCTAAAGCAAATATTAGTGAACTAACCGTAGTTGCAATTAAAAAACTCACTACGCGATTGCCTTTAATAGCGTTATAAATTTCACCAAAAATTACTTTTCTAAAAACAAATTCTTCTAATAATGGACCAACTATTGAAATGAATATAATGAAGACTGGAATTTTTTTAGCAATCATCATTAATCTTTCAGTATTTGGACTCATTTGTTGTTGTCCAAAGATTTGAGTATAGATCAAACTTACGATGACTTGATATACCATGACAATAGCAAAACCAGCTAACGCCCATGGTACGACATAGCGTCTAGGTTCTTTAGGTCCCATTTCAAGTTGAGTGGGGTCTTTAATTCTAAGATTAATCAAAATAATAATAATAGCTGCAATTAGAAATAATACTAATTGTACATATATAGACATCTTAGCAAGTTCCATACCTTCATACTGTTGGAAGAAACTTGTTTTGATTATAAAACTAGGTAAATATAATGCTAATGCATAAGTTAGTACCGTTAATAATGATACCCAAAATCTTTTCATTGTTATCCTCCAAATTTATGTTTATAACTTATTTTATCGTAAATAGAAATGATGTACAAAAAATTAATTAGCAACGTTTATTGCTTGATATTTTGACCAAATTTGATTATTATTAAAATTGTATTAGCAGTCTATAAAGTTGAGTGCTAACATCAGGTTCATAAAGGAGGAACAATCATGCTTAAACCAATTGGAAATCGTGTGATTATTGAAAAACAAGAACAAGAACAAACAACAAAAAGCGGTATTGTTTTAACTGATAGTGCTAAAGAAAAATCTAACGAAGGCGTTATTGTCGCTGTTGGAAGCGGACGCTTATTAAATGATGGAACACGAGTGACTCCTGAAGTTAAAGAAGGAGACAGAGTTGTCTTTCAACAATATGCTGGCACAGAAGTAAAAAGAAACGATGACACATACTTAGTATTAAATGAAGAAGACATTTTAGCAGTAATTGAATAATTACGATATAGATATAGAGATAATTTTAAGAAATAGGTAACAAAGATTAATTTTAGTTTATTAATGGAGGTTTAATATATGGTTAAAGAATTAAAATTCTCTGAAGATGCACGTCAAGCAATGTTACGTGGAGTAGACCAATTAGCAAATGCTGTTAAAGTTACAATTGGTCCAAAAGGACGTAATGTTGTCTTAGATAAAGAGTTTACTGCACCGTTAATCACAAATGATGGTGTAACTATCGCTAAAGAAATTGAATTAGAAGACCCTTATGAAAATATGGGAGCTAAATTAGTACAAGAAGTAGCTAATAAAACAAATGAAATCGCTGGTGACGGTACTACTACTGCAACAGTATTAGCGCAAGCTATGATTCAAGAAGGCCTAAAAAATGTTACAAGTGGTGCTAATCCAGTCGGCTTACGACAAGGTATTGATAAAGCTGTTAAAGTTGCTGTTGAAGCCTTGCACGAAATTTCTCAAAAAGTAGAAAATAAAAATGAAATTGCTCAAGTTGGTGCCATTTCTGCTGCAGATGAAGAAATTGGACGTTATATTTCTGAAGCGATGGAAAAAGTAGGTAACGATGGTGTTATAACGATTGAAGAGTCTAATGGTTTAAATACTGAATTAGAAGTTGTTGAAGGTATGCAATTTGATCGTGGTTACCAATCACCATATATGGTAACTGATTCAGATAAAATGGTAGCTGAATTAGAACGTCCATATATTTTAGTAACTGATAAGAAAATCTCTTCATTCCAAGATATCTTACCTTTACTTGAACAAATTGTACAATCTAATAGACCAATTTTAATTGTTGCAGATGAAGTTGAAGGCGATGCATTAACTAATATCGTATTAAATCGCATGCGTGGTACTTTTACTGCTGTAGCAGTTAAAGCACCTGGCTTTGGTGATCGTCGTAAAGCTATGTTAGAAGACTTAGCTATCTTAACAGGTGCACAAGTCATTACTGATGATTTAGGTTTAGACCTAAAAGATGCCACAATCGATATGTTAGGTACTGCTAACAAAGTTGAAGTTACTAAAGACAATACGACTGTAGTTGATGGTGACGGAGATGAAAATAGTATTGATGCTCGTGTGAGTCAACTTAAATCACAAATTGAAGAAACTGAATCAGACTTTGATCGTGAGAAACTACAAGAACGTCTTGCTAAATTAGCTGGTGGCGTTGCAGTTATTAAAGTTGGTGCAGCAAGTGAAACTGAGTTGAAAGAACGTAAACTACGTATTGAAGATGCATTAAATTCAACTCGTGCAGCAGTAGAAGAAGGTATTGTTGCAGGTGGTGGTACAGCATTAGTTAATGTATATCAAAAAGTGAGTGCTATTGAAGCAGAGGGCGATGTAGAAACTGGTGTGAATATTGTACTTAAAGCATTAACTGCACCTGTACGTCAAATTGCTGAAAATGCTGGTTTAGAAGGATCAGTCATTGTTGAACGCTTAAAAAATGCTGAAACTGGTGTTGGATTCAATGCAGCAACAAATGAATGGGTTAATATGTTAGAAGAAGGTATTGTTGACCCAACTAAAGTAACACGTTCAGCATTACAACATGCAGCAAGTGTTGCAGCAATGTTCTTAACAACAGAAGCTGTTGTAGCATCAATTCCGGATAAAAATAATGACCAACCAAGCATGGGTGGCGGAATGCCAGGAATGATGTAAAACGACTCATAAACATTGGTATAAAGGTGTTTCGTTATTTTAAATGACATAATTATGACATGAAAAAACAAAAAAATAAAAATCCTGTATTGATTCAGCTGAACTAAAACAGGATTTCAAAATAATTCTTTTGAGACGTTTTCCATGAGTTGACTAAACTTTTGGGAAGCGTCTTTTTTTGGTTCTCTACCAAATTGGAATGATGTATAATTATTTTTCAAGTCTCGCACCCCAGCTTGCACATTTAAAGCTACTTAGATATTTAATCTTTAGTAGCTTTTGCCCAACTTGCACATTATTGTAAAAATTCTTTGCTAAGAATTTTTCTGTGTTGGGTCCCTTGCCCAACTTGCATTGCTTGTTGAAACTGTTTCACAGTTTCTCTGTGTTGGGTCCCTATGCAGTTGCACTAATAGTGTCAACTGTAATAACGGATTGTAATATTAAGTGCAACACCTATAAAATTTTATGAAAGATGCCCATGATTGGTACTTTGTTGTAAGATGTTAATAACTACAAAAACATATACGAGGAGTGCCAATATGAGCTATAACCATCTTACAATAACAGAACGCACCAAAGAACATACTACATCAAATGGAAAAACGAAGACACCAGACGAGATGACAGTTCGAGAATTAGAGGATTTAAAAACGTCAACTTAAACAACGCGACGAACAAAACGCTCAACTCCAGTCCCAAGTGGAACAAGCACAACGTTCTGAAACAATTGCAAGTAAGAAAATAGAAGATGCTGAGGAATAAACGAAAAAAGAACCCTAATAGAACTAAAATTATAAATGATGTTCTATTAGAGGGTTAAAATTAAAAGAGAGTGGGACAAAAATAAATTTTATATAAAATTTATTTCGTAGTCCCACCCCGGCAAGACTGACTAGGTTTTCAAAATGGTGATTTATCAACGTTTTGAAAACCAGACAGTTACTGCCAAATGCTTAAATTTAAGTGTAAAATACATTTTGTCCCGGGCTCTTATTTTTAAACTCTTAAATCAAGATATAACTTTTCTGCATATGGTAATAATTCAGGTATATAATTTCTAGCGTATCCTTCTATAAATCTTAAAGTTTGAGAGTCTGTTATTGCGTCATATTTATCTACATTTTCAATTAATATAGATTTAAATTCTTCAATGTTCATATCATCAGTACTTTTGTTATTAGACAATCTTGTAAATGCCATAAATACTTTTTCAAATTCATCTAGAGTGATACCTAAATCTAAACATAAAAGACTTATTGATTTTGTATTGTAAGGATGATGTCCTACGATTTCAGCTAGTTCTGAAACTGCTTGATATAGTAACCTTATATCATCTTTATTTTCAAACATTATTTTCACTCCTAAACAAGTAAGTTAATACCTTCTTTTACTGCAACTTTAACTTGACCAGCGAGGCCTTTTTCAACGCCAGCTTCTACTAATCCTCTATACACTGCATCAGCAACTGAGTTAGCTAGAACTTCAGATAATTTTAACAAGGGCCGCAGTTCTGCATCAATTGCGTCGAAATTTTTGAAACAGCCATTTGCTGCTTTTTGATTGCCAGTAACAGTTTTAACTACACCTACTAATTTACCTTTATTATTTAATATACCCTTAATAGCTTTTTTAGTAAGATAAGTCCCACCTACATAGGTTTGTACATCTTTTTTGTTTTCATTAGTTTGTTGATTCGTCTTGTTATCTTGAGGTTGTTGAACATTGCTATTTTGCGTTTGAATTTGTTCTTCTGCACTTGCTAAAGGTGAAACAGATGTTAATAAAAAAGCACTTAAGACTAGTGATCCAACAGTTTTTGTGATTTTCATTATACAGTGCTCTCCTTTAATAGTGAATTTGCAAAATCAAAACTTTGCAATATAAGTATAAGACTAAGCAAACATAAAAAGTTTAATAATCTGTAAGTGTCTATGTTCTATGCCTAGTTGTCTAATGTAAAAAACTCTACTATTAAATGAGAGAGTAAGTTATTTTAAAAAGAAGTACCCTAAAATTCTAATTAATCATTTACAGCAAGATAGAAAACATTACTTAATTGTGGCGTTTTTTCATTTTGAGAAACCTCTTGTATTGCAGAGAGAGATGAGTTTGTATAACTCTATATAGGTTGATTTAAGTAGAATATAGCATGTTAGTTGAAAAAATGTTAGATATCAAATTTTATAGATATTTTAATACTTAAGAATAATTAAATAACAGTTTTGAAGTATGTAATTTTTATTATTTTTTCATTGATATCATTAATAAAAAAGGGAGTAAGTTAAATGAGTAGATTACTTGAAGAATTAAAGTATTGTGGATTTAATTTTATTTTATTATTATTTTGTTATTTAACTTTCTACAAACCTGAAAATGAATCTAGGGAGTTTTTTTAAAAGGAATATGGTGATAAGATAAAACTTTCTAATTTTTTTAATGATAGTTATAGAAGTATAGGCATGGAACATATAAGTCTCTATACCTCTATGCATTGTAATAGTTATAATCGTTATTGTAATAGC
>NZ_PPQR01000001.1 GCF_002902085.1 Staphylococcus simiae | reverse complement strand
CCCTGAGTAGCGGCGAGCGAAACGGGAAGAGCCCAAACCAACAAGCTTGCTTGTTGGGGTTGTAGGACACTCTGTACGGAGTTACAAAGGACGATATTAGACGAATCATCTGGAAAGATGAATCAAAGAAGGTAACAATCCTGTAGTTGAAAATATTGTCTCTCTTGAGTGGATCCTGAGTACGACGGAGCACGTGAAATTCCGTCGGAATCTGGGAGGACCATCTCCTAAGGCTAAATACTCTCTAGTGACCGATAGTGAACCAGTACCGTGAGGGAAAGGTGAAAAGCACCCCGGAAGGGGAGTGAAATAGAACCTGAAACCGTGTGCTTACAAGTAGTCAGAGCCCGTTAATGGGTGATGGCGTGCCTTTTGTAGAATGAACCGGCGAGTTACGATTTGATGCAAGGTTAAGCAGTAAATGTGGAGCCGTAGCGAAAGCGAGTCTGAATAGGGCGTTTAGTATTTGGTCGTAGACCCGAAACCAGGTGATCTACCCTTGGTCAGGTTGAAGTTCAGGTAACACTGAATGGAGGACCGAACCGACTTACGTTGAAAAGTGAGCGGATGAACTGAGGGTAGCGGAGAAATTCCAATCGAACCTGGAGATAGCTGGTTCTCTCCGAAATAGCTTTAGGGCTAGCCTCAAGTGATGATTATTGGAGGTAGAGCACTGTTTGGACGAGGGGCCCTTCTCGGGTTACCGAATTCAGACAAACTCCGAATGCCAATTAATTTAACTTGGGAGTCAGAACATGGGTGATAAGGTCCGTGTTCGAAAGGGAAACAGCCCAGACCACCAGCTAAGGTCCCAAAATATATGTTAAGTGGAAAAGGATGTGGCGTTGCCCAGACAACTAGGATGTTGGCTTAGAAGCAGCCATCATTTAAAGAGTGCGTAATAGCTCACTAGTCGAGTGACACTGCGCCGAAAATGTACCGGGGCTAAACATATTACCGAAGCTGTGGATTGTCCTTTGGACAATGGTAGGAGAGCGTTCTAAGGGCGGTGAAGCATGATCGCAAGGACATGTGGAGCGCTTAGAAGTGAGAATGCCGGTGTGAGTAGCGAAAGACGGGTGAGAATCCCGTCCACCGATTGACTAAGGTTTCCAGAGGAAGGCTCGTCCGCTCTGGGTTAGTCGGGTCCTAAGCTGAGGCCGACAGGCGTAGGCGATGGATAACAGG